>NZ_JANSIA010000039.1:0-25301 GCF_047461835.1 Synechococcus sp. R60.1
GGTAGTAATCCGTACTGAACATATTATACATTATTTTCAGTATAGTTGAGCTTATTATTGACTAGAGTCATGCTCTCGACAGTAGGGCAAGACCTCTGCTTCAATCTGCCGCTCGAACAGGTTGTAGGGGGGCTGGGCGGTGTGCAGAGGAGCCACCCGGCGAAACCGATCCATCTGTTCGGGGGAAAAGTTGCTGACCCCAATGGCGCGGATCTTGCCCTGCTGCAGCAACTGCCCCAGAAACGCCGCCGTTTCTTCGATCGGTTCCAAGGGATCCGGCCAATGAATTTGGTAGAGATCGATCACATCTGTTTGCAAGCGGCGCAGAGAATCCTCCAGTTCTTGGGCCAATCGAGGCAGGCTGGAGTTGCGCACCACTTTGTTGTTTGTCCACTCCAGTCCCGCTTTGGTGGCGAGAACCACCCGATCGCGGCAACCTGAGTCTTTGATCGCTTGCCCCAGCACTTCCTCCGAAACACCCAGTCCGTAGATGGGAGCGGTGTCGAAGGTGGTTATGCCCAAATCAATGGCTTTGCGAATCGTGGTGTAAGATTCCTGGCGGTCGGAAGGGCCCCACCAGCCGCCGCCCATCGCCCAAGTGCCCAGGCCCACCCGGCTCAACCTTAGCCCTGCATCTGCGAGGGTGACGAACTCCATGGCTGCTCCTGCTGAACCCCGATCCTCCCACTGTGGCCAGGGATCCTCTCCAAAAATCTAGCAGACATTGCTGACAGCAGCCGAGGTTGCGTGAACGACCCAAGCCTGTGACCGGGGTTGGAAGGAGAGGCTTTTGACTCTGCTGTTGTAAGGAACTGAATCGATAGGATCCCATTCAAGAGCTGCAGCGTCTCTCAACCCAGAACTTTTGCGAGGAATGGCTCCATGAAGCCCACTTTTCTTGTCTCTACTGTCAGCTCCGTCGGTATGGCTCTCCTGTGGGGATCCCTTCTGGCTGGAAGGGCTGCCCAAGCGCAGGTGATCACCCCTCTTTTCCCCTCTGGAACTCCCATCCCCGTCGAACCCTTGCCCCCCAGCCCGGACATTCCCACCCTGCCCATTGTGCCGGATCCCCGGCCTGTGCCGGCAACCCCTGCTCCCCAGCGACCGCTGCCCAGGGGGAGTTTTGAGGAGATCAGCCGCTACTTCCGGGATCTCAACCGCGCCAAAAACCTGGCCCGCCAAGCTGCCGAGATCGCCAATGGGGGCCTGCAGCGCTATCGCGCCGAAGCTTCCATGCACGGGGCAGCCATCGACTCGCCGTTTGAAGAGTTTGAAGATGCTTGGATCTTCACCTTCCGGGGGGGAGAGCCCGGCTTTGTCCAGCCCAGCATTGAAACCCAGGTGCGGGTGGACAGGCGCACCTTTCAAACCACCATCCTCTACAACGGCCCCATCCGCTCTCTGCGCTAAGGGATCCCTGGCATAATCAAAAAAAGGCAAGGGATCCAAGCTATGACCAAGTTTGTCTTCGTCACCGGTGGAGTGGTCTCCAGCATCGGCAAAGGCATTGTGGCGGCTAGCTTGGGTCGCCTGCTCAAATCCCGCAACTACACGGTGTCGATTTTGAAGCTGGATCCCTACATCAATGTGGATCCCGGCACCATGAGTCCCTACCAGCATGGAGAAGTGTTCGTCACCGACGACGGCGCCGAGACCGACCTGGACTTGGGCCACTACGAGCGCTTCACCGACACCAACATGTCCAAGCTCAACAATGTTACCACCGGCTCCATCTACCAGGCCGTGATCCACAAAGAGCGGCGCGGCGATTACCAGGGCAGCACGGTGCAGGTGATCCCCCATGTTACCCAAGAGATCAAAGAGCGGATCCGGCGGGTGGCCCGCGAGACCAACCCCGACGTGGTGCTGGTGGAGGTGGGGGGCACGGTGGGAGATATCGAGTCTTTGCCTTTTTTGGAGGCCATCCGCCAATTTCGCAAGGATGTGGGCCGCGCCAATGTCGCCTATGTGCATGTCACCCTGGTGCCCCTGATCAAAGCGGCAGGGGAGATGAAAACCAAGCCCACCCAGCACTCGGTCAAGGAGCTGCGCTCCATTGGCATCCAGCCAGATGTGTTGGTGTGCCGCTGCGAACAGCCATTGCCCCGCGGGATCAAGGAGAAGATCTCCGAGTTTTGCGATGTGCCGGTGGAATGTGTGATTCAGGCTCAGGATGCCCCCAGTATCTACGATGTGCCCTTGGTGCTCGAGCAGGAGGGGTTGGCGCAGCGGGTTTTGGAGATCCTCAACCTGGATCCCCAGCAGCCCGACCTGCGGGAGTGGGAGCTCCTGGTGCAGCGGCTGCACCACCCCCAAGAGCAGGTGGAGATTGCCATTGTCGGCAAATACGTGCGACTTACGGATGCCTATCTTTCGGTGGCCGAGGCCCTGCGCCATGCCGGGTTGGCCCTCAATGCCGGCGTCACGCTGCGCTGGATCTCTTCTGAGGAGATCGAAGAGCGGGGACCAGAGGCATTGCTTTCCGGCGTGGATGGAGTGGTGGTGCCAGGGGGGTTTGGCAATCGCGGCATCGAGGGCAAAGTGGCCAGTATTTGCTACGTGAGGGAGCGGGGCATTCCCTTTCTGGGCCTGTGTCTGGGCATGCAATGCGCGGTGATCGACTGGGGATGTCACATTGCCCATCTGGAGCGGGCCAACAGCTACGAGTTTGACCCCGATACCCCCCACCCGGTGATCAGCCTCTTGCCGGAGCAGAAAGATGTGGAAGATCTGGGAGGAACCCTGCGGCTGGGCCTCTATCCCTGTCGCATCATGCCCAATACCCTAGCGGCCAAGCTCTACGGTGAGGCCATCATCTATGAGCGGCACCGCCATCGCTATGAGTTTAACAATGCCTACCGCAGCCTTTTTCTGGACTCTGGTTATATCATCAGCGGAGTCTCGCCGGATAACCGCTTGGTGGAGATTATCGAGCTGCCCAGCCACCCCTTTTTCATCGCCACCCAGTTCCATCCGGAGTTTCGCTCCCGCCCCAACCGCCCCCACCCCCTCTTTTTGGGGTTGATCGAAGCTGCCCTGCGCAGCCGCCCTCAGCCTCACCCCCTGCAGTTGCAGAAGATGGGCTAGTTGACAGATCCCTTGTCCAAAAGTGGGGGCACGCCTCTGGTCCTGGTTCTGCAGAGCTTTGCTGAACATAAACTGCTGCGGAATCCTGGGTTTCGCCTGTGGAGCAGCCGTGGCCTACTGCCTAAAACGAGGTCATCCAATCTGCCAAAATTTCCTGTCGGCGTGGATGGCGCAGTTCGCGCATGGCTCGTGCTTGAATTTGTCGGACGCGCTCTCGAGACAGGCCGAAAAGCTGACCAATTTCGGAGAGAGTGTGTAGGTGGCCATCTTTCAGCCCATAGCGGAGCTTGAGAATCTCTTGCTCTCGGGGGCTGAGCTGCTCCAGCATTTCTTCCAGTTGGGCAGACAGCAGGTGCAAGTCCATTTGCGATTCGGGAGTGGGGCCGTTGGCGGCCTCGATAAGCTGCATCAGCTCCGTATCTTCCTCTTTGCCGACCGGAGTATGCAGCGAAAGAGTTTGGCGACCGGCTTCCAAGAGGGTTAAGAGAGCGTCCAGCTTGTCGGGGGAAATCTCCAGAGCTTTGGCAATCTCTGCTTGGGTGGGGCGACGGTTTAGGGCTTCGGTCAGATCTCGCCGGATCCGCTTCACCTGGTTGAGCTTTTCTACCATGTGCACCGGGATCCGCACCAGGCGCCCCTGATTGGCAACGGCGCGGGTGATCCCTTGGCGAATCCACCAGTAGGCGTAGGTGGAAAACTTGTAGCCGCGTTCGTACTCAAATTTTTCTGCGGCTCGGATCAGGCCGATGGTGCCTTCTTGAATCAAATCCAGAAACGGCACACCGCGATTTAAGTACTTTTTGGCAATCGAGACCACCAGGCGCAGGTTGGCCCTAACCAATTCCCGTTTCGCCCGTTCCCCGGCGGCTCCCCCCTCTGCAATCAGCCGTCCCAATTTCACTTCCTGCTCGGCACTGAGGAGTGGGTAGCGAGCCATTTCCCGCAAAAATACGCCCACTGAGTCTTCCGAAAGCGAGGCTTGGGTCGCTCGGTTGCCGGGTTTGCTGAGCCGTACCTCAACCCGTTTCGGTGGGGGGGGACAATTCTGAACAGCTACATCCATCCCATTCGGTTGAGACTTCATACAAACTCACATCCACAAGCGGATGTTGGAAACTTTGCTTGGATACAGGACAGAACCGGTTGACCCTTCAGCAAACCCAGCTCCCTGCGGACCTAGGGCAGAGATCTCATCGGATTTCAAGAGGCTACTCGGTTTCTCTTCTCAGAAGGTTCAGAATTTAGCTTTTGCTAAGGTGGGGCGCAGGCCAAGCACCCCCGTGATGGTAACGGTCAGCATCCGGTAGGATTGTTAAACTGACTACAGAGTTGACCTTGTTTTGCAGTGCACCATGCCACGCCAACGGAAGAAATCGGATTTGCCCAGCAAGATTTGTCTCACCTGTCAGCGACCCTTCACCTGGCGCAAAAAGTGGGCCGACTGTTGGTCGGAGGTGAAATACTGTTCTGAGCGGTGTCGCAATCATCGCCCCAAGGGATCCCTGCCTGCTTCCCGGCAAGACGGTTGGGACGGATAATGTTGTCTCAGGATCAGGACATAAGGGTTTGGATCTGTCGGGGTTGGTGATGCGGTTTCTCAAGTGGCTGTTGCACAATCCCCACGAGACAGAAGAGGAGGATCCCTTTTTGCGGGCCATTGCCCGCATCGAAAGCCTGATCTCGAAGCTACTGTCAATTTTGATGATCGGGCTAATCGTAGTAGCAGTGGTGGACTTGGCCCGGTTCTTGGTGGCAGATTTGTTGACCGAGCCAACTGGGTTTTTCTCCACCACTTTAATCGAGATCTTCGGCTTCTTTTTAAATATTCTGATTGCGCTGGAAATTCTGGAGAACATTACCGCCTACTTGCAAAAGCAGGTGGTGCAGGTGGAGCTGGTGATCGTCACCTCTTTGATCGCGGTGGCCCGCAAGATCATCATTTTTGATTTCGAGAAGCTGGGGGGGTTGGAGCTCATTGGCTTGGGGGCAGCGACGTTGGCCCTCTCGGTAAGTTATTGGCTGGTGCGGCGGGCCAAGCCTCCATCCAAGTCCGGGGAAAATTAGGCTAGGACAGAATCCTGGTACGATGGGGATGGAGCTTTCCTGCAAGAATTGTGCGTGCGCGATCTAAGTTGGCCAGCCTGGTGAAGTTAGCTGTGCTGATGGTGGTGCTTTGGGTGGGGCTGAGTGCTCTCCCTGTCTTGGCCCGCCCGCATTCTTCTCGCGATTTGCTCCTGGCACAACAATTGGGCAAACCCGTGAAAACCTACAACAATCCCCCCCCGATGGTGATCGACCCGGCCAAGTCCTACACGGCCACGATGGAGACCACCGCCGGCACAATGGTTCTGGAGCTGTTTCCTCAGGAAGCTCCCCTGGCCGTCAACAATTTCGTCTTTCTGGCCAACGATCACTTTTACGATGGCATCATCTTTCACCGCGTGATTCGGGGCTTCATGATCCAAGGTGGGGATCCCACGGGTACAGGGCGGGGTGGGCCGGGGTACCGCTTTCCCGATGAGCCGGTGCAACGTCCCTACAGCCGTGGCACTTTGGCGATGGCCAATGCTGGCCCCAACACCAACGGCAGCCAGTTCTTCATCATGCATGCCGACTACCCGCTGCCGCCCAACTACACGATCTTTGGGCAATTGATCGAGGGAGAGGATGTGTTGGATAAAATTGCAACTGCGCCCACCGGCCCTCAGGATCGCCCCCTGAAACCGGTGGAGATCAAGTCGGTTCGCATCTTGGAATCCAATTAGGTTGGGCCAATCGGGTGGAACAGTTTGGTTAAATTAACTTGGCCTCTGGCCCCATTTTTGCAACTTGCCCTCAGGGGGACTCAGGTATGGAGTTCGCTAGGCCCCGGCGAATGTCCCCCCGCATTCTGGTTCTGGATTTTGATGGTGTGCTCTGCGATGGGCGGGCGGAGTATTTTGCCTCTTCCTGCCGCGTTTGTGCTCAGGTGTGGGGCTTGGCTCCTGCTCAGCTAGAGCCGCTGCGTCCTGCCTTCGACCGTCTGCGCCCGCTGATCGAGACCGGCTGGGAGATGCCTCTGTTGTTGTGGGGGCTACAGGAAGGGATCCGGGAGGAGGACTTGCGCCAAGACTGGCCGGGCTGGCGTCAGCAGTTGTTGCAGCAGTCAGGGATCCCTGCCCTCTCTCTAATCCAAGCGTTGGATCGGGTGCGGGATCGTTGGATTGAAGAGGATCTGCAGGGGTGGCTGGGGCTACACCGCTTTTATCCGGGGGTGGCGGCTTGGCTACGCCAGGTTCAGGCTGCAGGGGAGCCGCGCTTGGCCATCCTCAGCACCAAAGAGGGACGGTTCATCCAGCAGCTCTTGGGCCGAGCAGGGATCCAACTGCCGCGCCACCGCATTCTGGGCAAGGAAGTGCGCGCCCCCAAGGCCACCACTTTACAGCGGCTACTGGCTGCCGCCCAACTGCCGGCTGAGGAGCTGTGGTTTGTGGAGGATCGCCTGCAAACGCTGCGCCAGGTGCAGAGGGTGCCGGAGCTGGAGCAGGTTCTCTTGTTTTTGGCCGACTGGGGCTACAACCTACCAGAGGAAAGGGAAGAGGCCGCTCGGGATCCCCGTCTCCGCTTGCTCAGCCTGGAACAGCTTTGTCAGCCCTTTGACCGTTGGATTGCTTCTCCTCCCCCGCCGCGCCTTTCGATCAGTCCCGCCAGCTCGGAAGACTTGAGCCAGGCTCGGCCCACCCCTGGCCGGAAACGCCCGGAAGCCGGTTTGGCCTCTCTGGTGCTGACCTTGGTGGAGCTGTTGCGGCAGTTGATGGAGGCGCAGGTGGTGCGGCAAATGGAGGCTGAGCGCCTTTCTGCAGAGCAGATTGAGCGGGCCGGCAGCAGCCTACAAGCCTTGCGGGAGCAAATTCGACAAATCTGCAGCCTGTTGGAGATTGACCCGGCGGATTTAAACCTGGATCTCGGAGATCTGGGCACCCTCCTGCCCCGCCAGGGGGACTACTACCCTGGACAACCCCACCGCGAGGGATCCGTGCTGGAACTCTTGGATCGCCTGATCCACACCGGCATCGTCATCGATGGGGAGATCGACCTGGGGCTGGCGGACTTGGATCTGATCCACGCCCGCCTGAAGTTGGTGCTCACCTCCAGCGCCAAGCTCTACTGAGCCCGTGGATTGAGAGTGCTGATGGAGACGATTGGGAGAAGAGATGCCGGAAGCGGAAAGAGAGACCGGAAATCGCGGTATGCTGGCTGTGGATCCCCTTAATCTCTCTTCATAGTCTTCTCCTATGGATGTCTTTGCCCCAACCGGAAACCTGTATGCCGGTGCCATTTGGCCGGAAGTGGTGGTTACCCTCACCCTCTTGATCGTCTTGGTGGTGGATTTAATCGGCGGGTCGGCGGCACGCAAAAGTCTTCCGGCCCTCTCCATCTTTGGCTTGATTGGGGCTTTGGTGACCTTGGTGTTGCAGTGGCAGCAGCCCCAGTTGGAGAGCTTCTTGGGCAGCTTTGCGGCGGATCCCGTCAGCATTCTCTTCCGTGGCCTGGTGGTGGGGACGGCGGTACTGACCGTGATGATGGCGGAGCGCTACATCTCTCAGTCCGGAGCGCCCACAGGCGAGTTTTATGTGTTGCTGCTCACGGCCACCTTGGGGGGCATGTTCCTCTCCGGGGCGACGGACTTGATCCTAGTGTTTGTATCTCTGGAAACCCTGGGCATTGCCAGCTACCTGATGGCCGGCTACACCAAGCGGGATCCGCGTTCTTCCGAGGCAGCCCTGAAATATCTCTTGATCGGGGCCAGCAGCACAGCCATTTTTCTCTACGGCATGTCGCTCCTCTACGGCCTTTCGGGTGGGCAAACGAAGCTGGAAGCCATTGCCTCCTCTATGGGGGATGCCGGCTTGGCAGGGATCATCGCTTTGGTCCTCTGCATTGGTGGTATCGGGTTTAAGTTGGCGGCAGTGCCCTTTCACCAGTGGACTCCTGATGTCTACGAGGGATCCCCAACGCCGGTGGTGGCCTTTTTGTCGGTGGGATCCAAAGCGGCAGGCTTTGCCTTGGCGGTGCGCTTTCTGGCCACCGTGTTTCCGGCCATGACGGAAGAGTGGCGGGCGGTGCTCTCGGTGCTGGCCATTTTGACCATGGTGCTGGGGAATGTGGTGGCCATTGCCCAAACCCGCCTCAAACGGCTGCTGGCCTATTCTTCCATTGGACAGGCGGGCTTCGTTTTGATTGGCTTGGTGGCGGGCACCGAGGCAGGCTATGCCAGCTTGATCTTTTACTTGATGGTCTATTTGGCCATGAACCTGGGGGCCTTTTTGTGCATCACCCTGTTCAGCCTGAAGACCGGCACCGATGAAATTAGCGAGTACAGCGGCCTCTACCAAAAGGATCCCTTCCTCACCCTTTGCTTGAGCATTTGTCTGCTTTCGTTGGGTGGGTTGCCCCCTCTGGCAGGCTTCTTCGGCAAGTTGTACCTGTTCTGGGCCGGTTGGCAGGCAGGGGCCTATACCCTAGTGTTGGTGGGGTTGGTCACCAGCGTCATCTCCATCTACTACTACGTGCGGGTGGTGAAAACCATCGTGGTGAAAGAGCCGCAAGAGATGTCGGTTTCAGTGCAAAATTACCCTGAGACCAACTGGCAGGCGGAAGGCATGCAGGCTCTGCGGGTGGGCTTGGTGTTCACTTTGGTGGCTACCATCTTTGCCGGGATCCTCTCCAATCCCCTCTTTACCCTCTCCATCCAGGCAGTGGAGCAAAGCCCCTTCTTGGGGTTCCCAGCCGCACAAGCCTTCCTTCCAGAGTCGGCAAGACTTCAGGTGGCAGTCAAGGGATCCCTGGGTTCCTCTCCTCAAGCTGGCGAAGGCTAGTTTTTGAGATGCTCTCCATCCCGAGGTTTTAAAAAGCGACGCTCGGCAGCGCGCGCTTCAGTTGTGCAGATATGGTCATTTCTCCCTCTGGAAGAAGGGCTGCAGCGCGAAACACCTGGGGAGCGTCTCAACCTAGTCTCAATCTAATTTGAACTAATTTGAAAGGACTCTAATCCAGAAGAGGGTCTCCCCACCCCAAAGGGATCCGGGATCTCTTCAAGGCCTCCGCATTAGCGCCCACCGATTACAGCAATGTAGTTGGTCACCCATTCGTAGTAGGGCACACATCCCTCACGCGGCCATCAGGGTGCGATCACAGCGCATGATGCCCCAGGGAATCAAATGCCCTCTAAGCTGACGTTGAGAAAGCGGGCGATCTCTGCCGCTTGGTTTTCGATCTCGGCTAGGGGGGGTGGCTGACCCACTCCGGTGAGGGGGATATCGCCGCGTCCTTTCACCCGCAAATAGATAGCTCGGCGAGGATTGAGCCCTTCTCTCAGCTCCACTCGCAGGCTCTGCACCTCGGTAAAGTCATACTCTAGGCGAACTTCACGGTTTTTGCCCGGAAAGCCCTGGCGCACCAGCGTTATCTTTTGCGTGCGCCGGTCGAACTCGTTGTAGCCGCCTCCCAAGTTCCAATACAAACTCAGCCACTGGTATAGCCCCGCCAGGGATCCGAGCACCCCGTAAAAGAGCATGGCAATGCCCTGGGGAATAAACACCAGGCTGGCGGGATCGGAAAAGGGGAGCAAATTGCGGTGGAGATAGCTGGAAAGGCCGGCCAAGGTAAAGCCCAGCCCTCCCCCCGTCAGCGCCACCGCCCAAAAGTACACGCTGGGCCGCCGCGACCCAATCACGGTGTAGCGCAGCAGATCGGCAGAACGGATTTCAGGAACAATGGCGGACACAGTTGGGATCCCTGCGGGTTTTCCAAGGTTGGCTTCTCTCATTTTATTAGGTGGCAAGGGCTCTCCCCGGCAGAGGGGCGCTCAGGGGACTGTCAAGAGCCAATGCTGCCCAGGGAGTGGCGACGGAAGTGCTCTGCGCTGCACAGCCCTCACTGCTAGCCGCTTTCTCGAAAGGAAAAGGAGCTGGGGAGCGATGGAACGAGCCGTTGGGTTGCCCCTTGCAATGACTGTAGCAGGGATCCCTGCTGGGGTTCTGAGGCGTTCTATCTGCTGACAGAGCCCAACAGCATACGCCAATGGGATCCCTCTCACCTCAGGGTTGGGTTTGGCGTGGGGTAACGATCCTGCCCTCCCCTGGGGCAACTTCCGAGGAACGGGGGCGGGCCGGCGCAGAGGGCTCATCAACGGCATTCGAGGGAGAGGCAGGGGTGGGATCCGGCTCGGGAGAAGCCGTCTGCTCCGGTTCTGCGGCAGGGGGAGAAGGCTGAGGCTCAGGGGTTGGGTCTGGCAAGGCTGGCGGCTGGGGTATGGCGTCTTGGGCCGTTCGTTCCCCAAAAGCCGACAGGGCGATGGCGGCTTCCCCGCGGCTAACCGGCTCGAAGGGGTTGAAGGTGCGGATGGGGCCAAAGGTGCGCAGCACGGTGGAGGCATTCTCTAGGCTGCGATCGGCTACCAGAGCAGGAATGGCTTCAGGAGGAATTTGCGCCGCATCGGTAAACCCCCAGCGCTCTTCCAGCTCTGCTCGGGATCCCTTGATCTGGCCGGGAGGTAAGTCCAGGGGCACCTTCATGCGGATTAACTCTGCCCGCGACAGCAGGCTGTTGGGGCGAAACTCTCGATTGGCATCTCCGGCAATTATGCCGGCAGCTCCCAGGGCTTGAATGTAGCGAAAGTTGGGATCCTCTTCCGGCACATCCAAAAAGAGGGGGCGTTCCGAGGGGGATCCCAGGCGGATCTGCCGACTGGGCTCATCGGCGTGGATGGCGTTGTTGGCCAACACCAGCCAACGGGCAAATTCTCCGCGACGAACGCTGCGCTGCGGCTGAAATTCGCTGCTGGAGATATCGGCAAAAACTCCCAGCCGATCCAGGTATCCCACCGAACGAGCCACCAGAGATCCGGGCTCCAAGTCTGTAAAGCGGCTGCTGTCCTGGCTGGGCAGGGGTGAGGAAGGGGTGGGAGCAGTGGGGATCGAGATAGAGGGTGGGATGGATCCCGGCAAAGGTTGAGGCGAGGGAGATGCCGGCAGCTCAGGTTGGACTGTGGGCAGACCTACTGGGCGTACAGCGCGCTCCAGCCGTTCTCCCCACTCGGTTCCCTGACAGGCCGACAACAGCCAGAGCAACGAAACAAAGCTGCCGAGCTTGAGCCAGAGGCCAGGCCGCATAGGTTTAGACTGATGATGCACCGCTCTACCTTTCTCTATTGGTCTCTATTGGGCCCATTTGCGGCTGAACTCCTCCAGCACGTCCAGCAGGTTAAGCAGGCTTTGCATCGGCAGGAGATCGGCCAGGGGCAATTCTTTGCGCCCACCCCCCACTTTCACCGGGATCCCTTGCAAGATCTCTGTGACGGCGTCCTCATCCACCTTGCCTGCCATCACCTGGGGTGCCAGTCGCTCCGCCAAAAGGGTATGCAGGTGGGCATCGCGCAGGTAAAGATGCCAGCGGGCTACATCGATGTAAACTTCCTTGCCAATGGCAGCGGCCAATTGCTCAATGTCTGGGTTGCTGGGCACTTTGGCCATCGCTCAGCTCCGTTGGGGGTTGCGTCTGCCCTTGCTCAATCATAGCCTGAACCCAAGGGATCCTCAGGGAGAGCTGGCAGCCGAGCGGTCGGGTAGAGGTAGGGCGAAGTTCTCTTGCAACTGCCGCAGCATCAACAGGTGCTCTAGGGCCAAGCGATCCCGTTCTGTCCGCAGCCGGCTCAGTTGGGCCTGAATTTGACGAATATCGGCCTCATCGGAGTCCCAGCTTTGCAAGAGGCGGTAGAGGCGCTCTTGTTGGTCGGCAATTTGCCGGTTTAGGCGGGCTAGGCGGCGGCTGAACTCCACATCGATTTCCTCTGCCAGCTCGGAATCCGGCAGCAGGGCCAGGCGATCCCAATGGATGCCCAGGTCGGCCAAGCTTGGCGGGGACGGATCCAACTCCTTGAGGAGGGGGAAATCCGGAAAAAGCAATGGATCTGTTTGATCGGGGGCGGGGGGTTGAGGGCGAGCCACCGGAGGGGTGAGACGGGATCCGGGTGAAGGCAGGTTTGTGGGCTGGGGGGCAGGCTCCTGTCCACTGGGAGAGGAGTGCAACTGCTTCGGACTCCGTCCCGCCGGCGCGGACGGCGTTGCCAGATGGCTACTGCTGGGATCTGCCTGGGCCGACAGGGATCCCAGACTGCATAGCCAAAGGCAGACTCCTAGCCCACAAGCCCAGCGAACTGCTTTTTCCACCCTGCGCTCCTCAGTCTTTCTCAAGCCTGCTCAGGTCATTCCCAGCCCACCAAGGACTCCGTCCCGTTGATGCGAACGGCTCCGGTCCCGTTGGCGGAGCGAGATCCACGGTTGGGGATTGTCTCAAACAAAATCGAGTAGGCATCTTGCTTTTGCCCCGGCTCGAAAAGATAGCGTTGGGCAACACGAGCAGAGGCAGGCACGATGGCCACGCGCACCGGCGGATCTTCCAGCGATACCAAAGGCTGGGGATGAGACCAACGCCATCCCACCCAGCCCGCCCCTGCCAAGGCCACTACAGCCGCTGCCACCCGTCCCCAAGGGGTGCCCTTACGTTGCCGCCAGCCCAGGTCGAGCATTGGCCGCCGATCCAGCTCAGCGAACACACGGCTAATCAACAGCTCCGTCTGGATGGGATCCAAGGTGGGGGCCTTGAGGTTGGCCAAACCGGCCTGTAAAGCTGCCAGTTGGCTGTACAGTTGCCGCGCCTGAGGATCGCTGGCCAGCCAATCTTCCACCTGCCGCGCCTCTTGAGACGACAATTCCCCATCCAAGTAGGCGCTCAACTGTTCAAAGCGCTCATCCACCACCGGCAGCTCTTGCTGGGGATCCCTGGGGTCGGGGTTGGGGTTGCCGCGAACCATGGTCATTCACCATTAAGGTAGGGTTTTAGGGTGGATTGTAGGCGGGCGCGGGCGCGCGCAATGCGAGACTTAACAGTGCCCAAAGACACCCCTGTGATCTCGGCAATTTCCTCATAAGCCATTCCCTGAATTTCCCGCAGCAGGATTGTCTGGCGAAAGGCCTGCGGCAAGTCGCGGACGGCTTGGTGCAATCGCTCGTAGAACTCGCAGGTGGCGAGGTGCTCATGGGGACTGGGGCTCTCGCTGGGCAGCTCCCATTCCATCTCGCTATCCCGCATCTGAATCGGCGCATCCAGAGAAAGGGGCTGCTGCTGTCGTTTGCGCTTGCGCAGCTCGTCGTAAAACAGGTTGGTGGCGATCCGCCCCAGCCAGCTGCGAAATTTTGCCGGCTCCTGTAGGCGTTTCAGGTGGCGGTAGGCCCGGATCCAAACTTCCTGGGCCAAGTCATGCCGGTCCTGCCAGTCCGGGGCAAGATGATAGAGCACCTTGTCCACATGGGCCTGATGGCGACGCATCAACTCGGCAAAAGCCTCCCGATGGGGCTGGGATCCCTGCTGACAGATCAGCACCAGATCCACATCAGCGAGCTTTTCGGGCCGCACAGGCACGTTCTTCACCAAGACGGACCAGCGCTGGCCACTGATGTCGCTGAGGGCAGCATCCATAGGCATCCATAGGTTGTAACAACAGCAACAGCGGAGGGATCCCCTCCCAGACAGAACCTCTGTTGCCCAGACGAAATGGCAGAGTTTGGGTTCCCCCCACCCTCAACCGCAGGGTAGCTCTAGAGGCTCTGAGGGCCATACCGGCAAGACTCCACAGCAAGACCACCTCCTCACTAGATCTTGGCGCACATGGCGGGGTGGTGGATTGCAGGATAGCTCTTGAGTTGGTAACTGGGCTACAGTGGGCTTGCGGTATGGTGAAACGTCCGACCCGCCATGGCTTCCGATGCTCCTGTTGCCCTTCTCTCCGAGCTCAAGGCGGTGCCAATGTTGGCCGAACTTTCGGCAACGTCCTTGCAATGGCTGGGATCCCAGGTCAAGCTGCGGGATATCCCGGCGGGACAGGCGCTCTTTATGCAAGAGGCCTGGGGCAGCGTGGTTTACCTGATCCTAGCCGGTTGGGCTAAGGTGCGGCGGGCTTTGCGGGCGCAAGACAGCACCAAAACCCTTGCCTTGCTGGGGCCGGGCGCTTGGGTGGGGGAAATGGCGGTACTGGACGAAGCTCCCCGCTCGCGAGATGTGCTGGCCCTAACCCCGCTGCGGGTGGCCGGGATCCCGGCGGCAACCTTCAAAGCGCTGATGTTGCGGGAGCCGCAACTGTGTTACCAGCTGGCCTGCAGCCTCTCCCGTCGCCTGCGCCTGGCCAACTTGCAGGCGGATCTTGACCAGCAGAGCCCCCCGCTGCGAGTGGTGCATACGCTGGTGCAACTGGCGGAAGCTTTTGGCGAGAAGACCGCCCAGGGGATGCGCATTGTCTACCCTCCCCCCCAGGATTTGGCCGATCTCAGCCAAGTTAGCCGGGAGACAGCCCTGGCGGTACTGAGCCGTCTGCAGCAGCAGGGGGTTATTCAGCCGCTGCCGGAGCAACAGTCTTTGCTGCTGATCCGGTACGCCAAACTGCTGGAGGCCACCCGTCTGCTTTAGATATTGAAGATATTGACCCATGTCTCCCCAACCGATTTCTCCCCATCCAGGACAAGAATCTGTCTGGGACTATCCGCGCCCACCTCGTCTGGAGCCCACCACAGAACTGGTGGAAGTTCTCTTCAATGGCGAGCTCATTGCCCAAAGCCGCCGTTGCTACCGCGTCCTGGAAACCAGCCACCCGCCCACCTACTACATTCCCCCCACCGACGTTCGACTGCAGTATCTCCGCCCCAGCTCTCGCACCTCTTTCTGTGAGTTCAAAGGGGCTGCCTGCTACTGGACAGTTCAGGTCGGATCCCAAACAGCCGTAGATGCCGCCTGGAGCTATCCGGATCCCAGCCCGGCGTTTTTGCCCATCCGCGACTACCTTGCCTTTTATCCAGGCCGTGTGCAGGAGTGCCGGGTAGGTGGAGAACGAGTCCGGCCTCAACCCGGAGATTTCTACGGCGGTTGGATCACCTCAAAGGTCGTAGGCCCTTTCAAAGGAGAGCCGGGTAGCTGGAACTGGTAGGGGCGGAGCAGCGATTCCCGAGGGGGGATCCCTTTTACCCACGAAAAGGACTACAGTTAAGTCGATGCGGGTAAGTTGTCCAAGGACTCCGTCCCGCTGGCACGAACAGGAGAGCGCGGACAAAAACCATGACGGTGCGAGTGCCCCTCGACTACTATCGGGTTTTGATGCTGTCGGCACGAGCAGATGAGCATCAGATTGAACAGGCATACCGGGAGCGGATCGATCTCAAGCCGGGCGAGCGCTCCTGGCTGCTGGGGTTCTCGCCACAGGCTGTGGAAGCTCGCGCTCAACTGATCCAAGAGGCGGCTTCCGTACTGCTCGACCCTGAGGCGCGGCGAAACTACGACGAACACCTTATGCCGGCGGATCCCACCTTGGCGGTGGAGGAGGCGCGCTTACCGGGAGTGCTGTGCTTGTATTGCGAAGCCGGAGAGTACCAGCCTGCGTTGGATCTGGCTCAGCAGATGTTGGAGCAGGGCCACCCTGCTCGTTCCGATGCCATTTTGTCGCGGGCCATCGCTCGTCTGGAACTGGGTCGAGAAGCCTGGCAACAGGGATCCTACGAGGAGGCGGCGCGTTCCCTACAGGCGGGCTTGGCGGAGCTGGAGGAGTATCAGGCCTTTCCGCAGATGCAGGCGGAGATCCGCATTGATTTGGGCAAGCTGCGCCCCTATCGCATTTTGCAACTCCTCAGCCAAAGTGCTCCCGCCCAAGCTGGAAGACACACCGCTGATGGGAACGGGGAGCGACAGCAGGGACTGGCTCTCCTCAAAGCCATGCTGGACGAACGGGGCGGCATCGAGGGGATGGGGCAAGATGGCTCTGGCCTCAGCACCGAAGATTTCCTGCGCTTTATCCAACGGGTACGTCGCCACCTCACCCTCAAAGAACAGCAGGAGTTGTTCGAGCGGGAGGCTGAGCGTCCCTCGATGGTGGCCGCCTACTTGGCCGTGCAGGTGTTGCTGGCGGCAGGTTATCTGGAAAACCGCCCGGCTCTGGTGCGGCGTGCTCGCGGCTACCTGGCTCGTCTGGCGCAGCGGCAGGATGTGCATCTGGAGCAGGCCATCTGTAGTCTGTTGCTGGGGCAGACCGAAGACGCGCTCGCCCATCTGCGCTCCACCCAAGAAGTAGAGGCCTTGCAGTTTATCGAAGAACACTCCGCCGGTTCTCCCGACCATCTGCCGGGTCTGTGCCGCTTCACAGAAAAATGGTTTCAGGAGGAGGTGTTCCCGGAATTTCGCGGTCTGGAAGCCACCCAAGCGACGTTGCAAGCCTACTTCGACAACCCCCAAGTGCAAGCTTACCTGGACGAAATGCCCAGCCGCGAGGATCCGCCGGCGGGGATGCTCTCTCCCCAAGTCCCCCATCCCCCACCTCATTTGCCTGCCGTGGTGGGTGGCGTGCGCCCCCCTAATCCAACCCAAGAATTGCAGCGCCCCCCCACCCCTTGGCAACGGGGAGGAGTGATGCCCCCGCCAGAACCCCCGCGCCTCTCGGATTTGCCCTCCTACCGGAGCACCCCCAAGGCGGGCGTCTCTGCTCTTGCGGATGAGAGTTCTAGTGCTCCGCACCGCTGTCGCGAACGCGCCCAAGACCGTTCCCCTCAGGGGGACGGAGTCCAGAGCCTAAGGTCCGCTGGCGCGATCGGTTTGCAGGATGTGGAGCGTTACCGCCGCAGCCGCTTGGGGGGCCGTAAGCGTCCTACCTTTCCCGCTGGCGTTCGTTTGGGCTCCGCACCGCTGGCGCGAATGGCCGGGGTGGTCGGTGTGGGCATCCTCTCCCTATTGGTCATCTGGCAAATGTTGCGGGGCCTCTTCACGCCGCCGCCGGCACCACCGCTGGAGCAACCCCAGGTGCAAATTGAGCAGCCGCCGGTTGACATATCGCTACGCGACGCCTCCGCGAACGACAATCCCGGCCAGACGGAACTCACTCCCCCGCCTGAGCTAACCGGCCCTCTGGCGGAGTGGCAAGGAGTACAACAGGTGCGGGTGGTCTCCAACGATGGCCTCAACATTCGCCAGCAACCCAGCCTGACGGGAGCCATTGTCGGGACAGCCCCACGCCAAGCCCTGCTGCGGGTGGTGGAGGTGCAGGCTGGGGAGGGACAGGTGCCCGTCTGGCTGCGCATTGAGCGAGATGGCGCGCCCGGGGGATGGGTCGCCGCCCAGTCGGGCTCCACCCGTCTGGTGGAACGGCTCTAGCTCTCCCTTGCTGCCAGCTGTTATTGCTCCGCAACGCTGCTGCGACCGCGCTACGGGGACGGAGTTCTCGGTCCCGCCCTTTTAAGGGGTATAGTCTGCTTCCTTCTCAACTGTTGTGGATATTCTGCGCAATGCCCCGCTGGGGATTTATCTGGAAGAGCCTCGCACCTGGCTACATTGCCTGGATCCGCGGGTTAAGCTGGCCTGGCTGCTCAGCTTTCTCCTCAGCCCCATTTTGGCCGGCAATGGTTGGCGCTTGGCCGTGGTGGTGGCTCTTCTGCTGCTAACTGTGGCGGCCCGTCTGCCGCGCCGGGTTTGGTCGGGCCAACTCTCCCTGGTGCTGGCCCTGAGCCTGCTCACCTTTGGGATCACCAGCTTGGCGCCGGATGGATTGGGGGTTTTTCCCCAACCGCAACGGCAGGATATGCAGGTGGTGGGCTATGGGCTGACCGGGATCCCCGCTGTTCCCGTTAGCGGTGCAGGGCACTTCGACTTGGCCGTAGAACAGGGATCCCCAGACCGTGCCTGGCGGGAGCAAACCCGTGCTTGGCAAACCCCTTACCGCTACCGCCTGGTTCAGTTTTCCCTATTGGGACGAACCTTTCAGGTCTCCCGCCGTTCTCTATCGGTGGCGCTGCGGCTGGGCACCCTCATTTTTACGTTGCTCTACGCTACCCATTTGTTTCTGTTGACCACGGCCCCCGAAGAAATTGCCGAGGGGATCGGCCAATGGTTGCAGCCTCTCAAGCGTTGGAGATGGCCGATTGCCGAAGTAATTCTCACCCTCACCTTGGCGCTGCGCTTTCTGCCTTTGGTGATGGAAGAGGTGCAAAACTTGGCGCGGGCGGTGCGAACTCGGGATGTGCGCTGGGGATCCCTGAGTTTCCGGGGCGGGATGCAAACCCTGCTGGCCTTGGTGGAGCGCTTTTTTGAAAACTTGCTCCTGCGTGCCGAACAGACGGCTATGGCAATGCAGGCCCGTGGGCTGACCGGCCCAGACCATCCCCTGCGCTGGCACCGCCTACAACTGCGGCGGCTGGATCGCGGCCTACTGGCTCTACTGCCCCTGTTTTGGCTGCTCAGAACCTTGTCCCCCTAAGGTGACCGGCAACACAGCTTTTTCCTACCCAGGGGGATGGGGCTCGTCGCTGCCCATCGGCATGAGCAGCCGAGAGACACAACGCCCATCGGAAGAGAGGTAAAAGGAGAGCTGGCCCCCCATCCGCTGCACCACCCGTTGACACAGGCTGAGTTCCAGACCAGGACTTACCGATAGAGGCGACTTGAGCAGAGGATCCGCGTAGATCACCTGGTTCGGATCCAACTGAAGGGCGGCCATCAGGTGAGGGTCGAAGCTGCCCTGATCCACCACCAGCAGCTCTGCATAGCCAAAGGGCTCCGCATCGCTATCGCGAACGCTGGCTTGGCTCCACAGATCCAGCCGCCCCCCTTCCGGGCTGCGCAAAATAGCGGCTGTCAACACCTCCCAGAGCACCATCTCCAGTCGTTCGGGATCCCCCTGGATGGTAAGGCTCATGTCCCCATGGGCCCGCGGCCACAGCTTGCGTTTTTGGGTCAGGGCCTCCACTCGGCGTAGGCTTTTGCGCACCAAGGTTGCCAAGGGCACCGACCGCGACTGCGGCTGCACCTGCCAAGTTTCCGACTGCAACAACGGCCTTGTGGAGACGGTCAGATCCCGCAGCCCTCTGCCAATTTCCACTACTTTTTGCCAGCGGGTGGCTTCGTCTCCGGGGATCTCCGGCACCTGACCCAGGCGGTGCAGGCTGTCCAGAAGGGCATTCTGCATATCCAGCAGGCGGCGGTGCTTGTACCAGTTCAACTCCCTGAGCACCTCCTGCTGCTCTTGCAAAGTTTGCATCCAGAGCAAGCGCCGCAGCGTCCAGCCGCAGGTCTGGGCGATCAGCATCACAGCCGCCCGCTCGTCGGGATCCCAAACCTTGCCCGCTTCTGCCCCCAAGATCAAAACTCCCAAAGCTCCCGCCTGCGAGGAGTTTGTCTCCCCCAGCGCCACCAGCAGCCAGGATCCCAGGCCGGCAGCAAAGTGCTCCGCACCGCTGACGCGACTGAGCCAAGTGCGGCTGGCAGGGGGGATCTGCTCCTGGGTGAGCGGCAGAGGTTCTGCCGACTGCAGCGCGTAGGCCAGTAGGGGATCTTGCAGGTCGATCTCGGTGGAGCCGGTCTCCGTCCCGGCAGCGGTAGTAAAAGGCCCCTGGAGCTGAGCCCGGCTTTCCCCCGGCTGCCAACTGACCACCAGCGCCAGAGGGATCCCCAGCAATTGGGCCGTCTGTCGGACGGTGGTGGTGTACAGATCTGACAAGGTGGCCAAGTTTGGCAAGGTTGAACAAGTGGCGATCAGGCCCTTGAGCAACTGCTCTTGTCGTTGCCGGCGTTGTTCTGACCGAATTTGCCGCAGGATCACCCCCACCTGTTGGGCGATCCCCCGCAGCAGTTGCCGCTCTTCCCGGCTCCAGGTCCGTAGCTGGGGATGCAACACCAAGAGCAGCCCTTCCACAGGTGTGGTGGCGGTACCGCCGACCCCGGTGTGGGTCAGCATCAAGGAACGAACCCCTGCCAGTTCCTGCCGCCAAGAGAGCAGGCGCAGATCTTGGTCGTAGTTTTCTGCCACGACCACCTCGCTGCGCATGAGATCCTGCCAGTCCTGGTCGCTCAGAGGGCTGAGCTGCTGTGGCAAAGTCTGCTTGCCTTCCCTGCGGTACTCGTAGAAGAGGCGGGGGATGGGGCTGTCGGGATCCACCGTCAACACGGCCACTGCACCGACTTTCAGGCGCTGGGCCAGGCCGACAACGGCTTGCTGGAGAGCCTGTTGCAGCTCCGCCGGGTTGTAAAGCGAGCGGCCCACCTGTTGCACAAACTCTTGGTCATCGGCCAACTGGCGAATGCGGCGATCCAGATTTTCTAGGGGGGCAGCCAAGGCCAACCCATTGGCGGCAGCAGCTACCAACTGTCGCTCAGCGGCTTGCCAGGTACGGGGCACATCCGATTGCACCCAGATGAACCCCAGCAGATCCTTTTCCAGCAAAATCGGGGCCGCCAAAACGGCCTGGGCCCGCAACTGCTGCATCAGCTTGGGGGGAACCTCAGAGCGAGTCGTCCCTGTGCCGCCCACCACCACCTGGCCATCGGCGAGGGTGTAGTACATGTCCCCCAATTCCCGCAGCGAAAGGCTGACCTCCCCTGTTGGCCCTGCTCCGACTTTAGCCCCTTTGGGAACAGGGGGCTGAGAGGACTCCGTCCCCCCGCTGTTGCCAACAGCTTTGGGGGCGCTTCCATGGGGGACGAACTGACCCTGGCCGCGCTCGTGCCAATACACCTGAATGTGGACAGCGCCCAGAAAAGACTGTAACTCCTGCCTCACCAGGCTGACCCGTTCCTGCAGGGATCCCACCTGGCGCATCGCCGTTCCCAACCTCAGGAGCGGATCCTCAAGGCGCTTTTCGGTCTGCTGTTGCCAAGCGTTTTCCAACTCTTGCAGAGAAGCTGCCAACTGCCCCAGCAAAATTCCCAAGAGAGCCTTTTCGTCCTCATGGGTGGTAACCCCCCACATTTGGGATCCCAGCATCAGGATCCCCAAGCAGCGCCGCCGTCCTACTGCCGTTCGCGACAGCGGGCCGTAGGCCGAGAAGGGATAAATGAAACAGCCCTGGATCCCGCCCAGTCGCCTGGCCTCCCGCTGCCAAATGCCCATGCGCGGTTCCTGAGAGAGGTCAGGCAGGCTGATCGGTCGCTGCTCGATCACCACCTGCTCCAGGATCTCCCCCGGCTGTAGAGGATGCACCGCCCGCAGTAGGGTTTGATCCTCAAGAAGGGTCACTCCCCCCTGGCCCACCAACTGGTGATTTGGATAGTCGTAAAAGGCCAGCCAGATCAGCGGCGCCCCAAACGCCGCCTTGACATACTCCAGCGTGAGCTGAACGAGGGTGTTGGCATCGCTCTGCTCCCGCATCTGCTGCAAGGTTGCTTGCAGGGCCACCAGGGGAGATATTGGCCCAGCTCTATCGGAATGAGGGGGAACAGACTGAACCATACCTGTGTGGAGCTATTCTGCGGGTTCCTCTGCAAGTCAATGCCCTCTCAGCCAGATCTCCGTCGGATCTGAGCCTTATTTGTTGCTGGGCAACGCTGAGGCAACAGGTGAGAAGAAGAGAGCCCGGACTTGTTGCTGTTTGGAACAACTTTGGCATACTCTCCGCCCCAAGGGGCAGGGATTCTCGACGTCGGGCGTTCGCCCCATCCTCGACGCAGTGAAAGATTTGGTTTTCATCTCTCACCCAGCCCCAGTGTAGTCTGTCTGCAGCTGTCCTTCATGGCTTCCTAACTTCCCTGGGGTTGGTCGCGGAACGCTTGGAGAGTGTCTCAATCTAGTTTGGAATGACTGTAATTTCAGGAAGGCTTCACCACTGGGATCCCGCGCAGCTTGTGAGTATGGGTCACCAAGCTCTGGACAAAGTGTTGAAAGCGCTGTTTTAGCTTCTCATCTTTGAGATTGCCTTGCTCGTCAAAAGCGCTCCAAGCCCGACCGATGGCGATCTGCTCGGGGATTACCCAGCCATGCACCCAACGCACAATCAAGCGCATCTGGTTCAGGGTATTGCTGTTGCTCTCGCCGCCCAAAACGCTGATCAACCCGAAGACCTTGCCCTCCAGTTGCTCAAAGCTCAACAGATCCAGGGCATTTTTCAGGCTGCCGCTGATGCCGCCGTGGTATTCCGGGCTGGCTAGGATGATCCCATCCGCCCGCTTCATGGTTGCTTGTAAGACCGCCACATCGGGATAATCTGCATAGGATTCCGAGCCATCCACAAAGGGCAACTTCATCTGCCGCAGATCGAGGATGTGCAACGGGATCCCCAACTTCTCAAACTCGCGCCGCGCCACCTCCAGCGCCTGGTACGTCAGGGAATTGGGCCGCAAGCTGCCCCCGATTGCCACGAAACGAGCCGCAGAGGTTTCAGCCATGGTGGTTTGAGGATTGCCAGTGAGGGCTTGTAGAGGAGACATGGGCCGGACTCCCGAGCAGACATCAGTTACGTTGCAAACAATCATAACTCATACCAACTTCGAGTTGTAAAGATTTCCTTAACTTTTCTGCTCCGCAACGCTAACACGTTTGCCGAAGGGTCGCGTAGCGATAGCAGCCGGATTCCTATCCAGAACTGGGGATCTGGATACCCTTTAGCAAAGGGATCCAAGGCCAGCGGATCACCTGCAGCAGGTTGGAAAAATCATCCCGCCAGACGGGATCCCCGGCTTGGGGCAAAAGGGGCTGCCAGGGATCCAGTTCCTGCAGGACTCCAGAGTTTTGGGCCAAAGGGCTCCGCCCTGCTGAGGCGGTCGTCGAAGCGTCGCGCGGCGATAACAGCACCCAGTGGGAAGGGGCCAGCCCCGCCTGGCGTTGCTCAGGGGAGAGATCCCGGTGGTCTTGGTGCCAAGCGTGAAGCTGCAGGGATCCGGCCAGGCCAGCCAACAGCGGGGCCAGGTCGAGGTGGCGGTTGGTGATGTTGAAGAGCAGCCAGCCGTGGGGCTTGAGCTTGCTGAGGTAGAGGGCCAAAGCCTCTTGCGTGAGCAAATGCACCGGCACTGCGTCAGAGCTGAAGGCATCCATCACCATCAGGTCGTAGCTGCCCTCTGGGATCCCCTTGAGGCTGAGCCGGGCATCACCGAGGATGACCTGCACCCGCGCCCGCGTCTGGGCCCACCGGAGATAGGAAAAATAGCGGCTCGCCCAATCGACCACGGTGGGATCCAACTCGAAAAACGTCCACTCATCCCCTGGCTCGGCATAGGCGGCCAACGTGCCGATCCCCAGCCCCAATACGGCAATGGCGGGCATGGGATCCACAGTCTGGGCTCTGAACGCCGCAAACACCTGCCCAACCGGCCCAGACCGAGAAAAATAGGTCAGCGGCTCCAGCGCTTTTTCCGGATCCAAGTTTTGGCTGCCGTGTAGAGTGGTGCCGTGC
Organism: Synechococcus sp. R60.1; assembly: GCF_047461835.1. NCBI lineage: Bacteria > Bacillati > Cyanobacteriota > Cyanophyceae > Synechococcales > Synechococcaceae > Synechococcus > Synechococcus sp. R60.1. The sequence goes on from NZ_JANSIA010000039.1 coordinate 23,313, forward strand.
AGAAGGCTGCGGAAGGATCCCTGCTCAGTTTGGTATTCCACGATCCGGTTGAGGCCGAAGGCGCTGCGCTCGCTGTGGATCACCTGCAGTCCCGGCTGCAGCCAGGGTTGCCCCAGCAGCACAACCAACCCCGCCAGCGCTCCCACCCAACCGACCTTGGCCTGCCAGCCAGGGGCTCCGCTCTGCTGCTGTGAACGGCTCTCCCCTGACACCAACAGCGCCAGCACCGCCCAGCCCAACGCCAAACCCACCCCAGCGCCCACCTGCAGCAACGCCTGCGGTTGAAAGTGCAACAGCAGCAAAGGCAGGAGCAGCCCCAGCCCCAGCCACAGGCCCACCCGCCCCCCCTGCGCCCCCAGCACGGCCAGCGACATCCCCAGCAACAGGGGATATTCCAGCACCGTCTCGAACACCTGCGGTGCCAAGAGGGCAGAGAACATTCCCCCCAAACTCCCCCCCAAAGCCAGCCACAGGTAAAACTGCGTCAACTGCTTCACCGGCGGGCGACGGCAAGCTAACCGGCTGTGGCAGCCCCAGCTCACCAGCCCAAAGGTGATCAGATGCAGCGGCAGAAGCAAAAAACCGGGCCTCACCCAGCCCAAGACCTGTACCCCCACCGCCCCGCAGGCCAGAAGAGCTGTCGTTCCCAAAACCCACTCATTGGGGTGGATCCCCCCGAAAGCCAGCATGAGTGTCAGCAGATAGATCCCCAGAGGAATGGCCCACAACAGGGGCACTGCCGCCACGTCGGTGGTCAACAAGGTGGTGACCGCCACCAACAGGCCCGCCGGCAAAAAAGCCAGACCCGCCCAGCGCCAACGCTCTCGCCAGGAAACAGTCAAATCCCCCGGAGCAGCGCCGGATCCCTGGGAATCTGCCCCGCGTTCTTGTTGCTCCGCAACGCTGTTGCGACTGAGCAGCAGACCCACCCCGCTTAGCAGCACCAGGGCTGCCACCAGCGCGTAGGATCCCGTCCACAGGTGAGTTTGCCAAGCCAAAGACAGGCGGGGCTCCAACAACAGCGGGTACCCCAGCAGCCCGCCCAAGCTGCCGGCATTGCTGGCCACATAGAGAAAATAGGGATCCAAAGCCTCCCGTTGCCCCGCGACCCCTCTTGCCGCCAACCCCCGTTGCAGCAACGGCGTCGTCGCCGACAGGAGAAACAGCGGCACCCCAGCTCCCAAAGTCAAGTTTGCCAACAGAGCGAGAGGGGGCCACACTTCTTTCGGTTGGCCGGGGATCCCCAGCTGAAAGGGCAGAAGCCTCAGCCCGACCAGCAGCAAGATCCCGTGGATCAGCACCCCCATCCTGGGATTGAGGCCGCGCCCCAGCCGATCTGCCCACAGGTAGCCCAAAAGCAGGGTGGCCTGAAAAAAGGCCAGGCAGGTATTCCACACCAGGGGGGATCCCCCCCACAGCGGCAGCAGCAACTTGCCCACCAACAACTGTCCCCAGAAGAGGCAAAAAGCGCTACCAAACAAGCTGAGGCCAACTAGCCAAACCAAAGCCGACCCACCGCAAAACCCTCAACTGCCAGTATTCCCCACTTTCTCCCGGAAGCTTGAGATGGGATGTTGTAGCCGCTTGGTGGTGCCCCTTGGGATCACCCAACTCAGAGGAAGGCCGATCCTTGTTCCTCGATTCAAGTGCGCCAACGGGTGGAAGGGGGCCACCCTCCGCCAGTACTCTCAGCTAGAAATCGCAGGAGCCCCGCACTGTACCCGTAGGGTCAGTGCCGGGAGGAATGCGAGGTTACAATAGAACCATGAACCAAGTCCTGACCGTCTCCTGCAAGCTCAAGGTAGCCCAGTCGCAAGCCGCCAAATTGGACGCGACGATGGATGCCTTTGTACAGGCATTGAACTGGGTCAACCAAAACACACCAGAAAAAGTAGTCAACGCAGTCAAACTCCAATCCCTTTGCTACTACGAGATTCGAGCCCGGTTTGGCTTGTCCAGTAACTTGGCTCAACAGGTGTGCAGACGGGT
>NZ_JANSIA010000040.1:0-24305 GCF_047461835.1 Synechococcus sp. R60.1
GATGGGAAGGGGATGCGGATTTGAATGGTGCGAATGTGATTGCGCTCTTGGGGGCTGTCGTAAACCAGCCTAGAGGTTCGTGGTTGGCTTGCCAACTGCAGGGCTACTGAAAGCCCGCCCTGTACTGCGAAGCAGTCAGGGTCGGGTAGTTTACACCGATTTTTTGGGAGAGAGAATCATCGTGATGTTTCGCCCTTCCTTTTGGGGGGGCTGCTGCATTTCCGCCACTTCTTGTAAGTCTTTGAACAAGCGGTGCAGCAATTCTTCCCCCAACTCGGCGTGCTGGGCCTCACGACCGCGGAACATCACCGTGGCTTTCACCTTGTCTCCATCCCCCAAGAACTGTTGGGCGCTGCGCAGGCGCACGTTGTAGTCGTGCTCGCCGATGTTGTAGCGAAACTTCACTTCCTTGATCTCGGCAGTGTGTTGCTTCTTGCGGGCCTCCCGTTCTTTCTTCTCCTTCTCAAACTTGAACTTGCCGTAGTCCATGATGCGGCAGACGGGCGGGTCGGCCTTTTCGCTCACCAAGACCAAGTCCAGATCTTTTTCTTCTGCCAGGCGCAGGGCTTCGCGCGGGCTCATGATCCCCAACTGAGTGCCGTCGGTATCGATAAGGCGGATTTTGGGGAAGCGGATGCGCTCGTTGATAGCCGGCAGCTCTGCGCGCTGCTTGCGGGGGAAGCGGTCAGGTGGACGCTCTACGGTCAAGTTTTCCTCTCTCAACGAAATAACAACACAAGACAAATGCTAAGTAGGACTAGCCCCCTTCGGAGCAGTGCCGAACCCTGAGTTTGGACTCTCCAATCAAAGTCGGCCACTGGCCCGCAGGCCAAGGCAGGCTGCACCTATACTAACCGGCATTTTCCGTCTCTTTCTAGAGCCGTCAAGCGTTGTCAAGGCCCGCTCACTTGGGGATCCTGCCAGGCCGCGGTAGGATACCAAAGTGGCGATCTTGAACAGGATCGAGGGTTGTTTGTCGGCCAGCAGGGAGGGCAGAAGCGGTGCAGCTCGGTTTAACGGAACGGGAACTGACAGAGTTGGCCCAAAAGTCGGTTCAGCTCATCCTCAGCCCGCGGGAAGGGGATAGCGAAGCGCTGATCCAGTACAAGTCTTCGGCAGAATTTCGAGCAGGGGTGCACCTGGCCTGTGCGGCCATGGTGTTGGTCTTGGCAGAGAACAACGAGCGCCTCAGCCAGCAGTTGCAGGCTACTTTACAAAACTTATCTGCAGCCGTCGAGACACCCTCAGAGAAGGCTGCCGGAAGCTAGCCCAAGGATCCGCGAACGGGGGAGGAAAAGCCTTGGCTGAGGTGCGCAGCGAACGAGACTCAATGGGGGAGCGGCAACTACCCCAGTCGGTTTACTACGGCATCCAGACCGCCCGTGCCCTGGAGAACTTCCCCATCAGCGGCCTCAAGCCCCTGCCAGAGTATGTGGAGGCCTGCGTGCTGATTAAAAAGGCGGCGGCGGAGGTCAACGGCGAGCTGGGGTGCATTCCGGCAGAGGTGGCCAAGGCGATTGTCCAAGCGGCGGATGAGATCCTCCAGGGATCCCTGCGGGATCAGTTTGTGGTGGATGTGTACCAGGCGGGGGCGGGCACCTCCCACCACATGAACGTCAACGAAGTGCTGGCCAACCGCGCTCTGGAGATCCTGGGGGAGCCCAAGGGCCGCTACGAGCGGGTCAGCCCCAACGACCATGTCAACTACGGCCAGTCCACCAACGATGTCATCCCCACCGCCATTCGTCTGGCTGCCCTGCTGCGGGTGCGACGGGATTTTCTGGGCACGCTGGACAATTTGGTAGCGGCGCTGGAGCAGAAGGCCCAAGAGTTTCGCGGCATCCTCAAGGCCGGTCGCACCCATTTGCAGGATGCGGTGCCAGTGCGGCTGGGGGATAGCTTCGGCGCCTACGCGGCCATCTTTGCCCAACACCGTCGCTGGATTGAGGAGGCCAGCCAGGCCCTGTGCAGCTTGGGGCTGGGGGGAAGCGCCGTCGGCACCGGCCTCAACACTCATCCCCAGTACCGGAAAAAGGTGGTGCAACGGCTGGCAGAGTATACCCAGTTGCCCCTCACCCCTGCTCCCCACCCCATGGCGGCGATGCAGAGCATGGCCCCCTTTGTGCATCTGTCGGGATCCCTGCGCAACCTGGCCCAAGATGGCATCAAGCTGGCCAACGACCTGCGGCTGATGGATTCTGGCCCCAAGACCGGCCTGAAGGAGATCCAACTGCCGCCGGTGCAGCCCGGCTCTTCCATCATGCCTGGCAAGTACAACCCGGTGATAGCCGAGATGTTGAACATGGTCTGTTTCCAGGTGATCGGGCTGGATACCGCCATCACCCTCGCAGCCCAAGCGGGGCAATTTGAGCTCAACGTGATGATGCCCCTGATTGCCTATGACCTCCTGCACAGCCTGCAGATTCTGAACAGCAGCCTGCGGGTCTTTGCCGAGCGCTGTATTCAAGGCATCACCCCCCAACCGCAGCGATGCCGCGGCTACGCGGAAGGGACGCTGGCTTTGGTGACTGCTCTCAACCCCTACATCGGCTACTTACAAGCGGCAGAGGTGGCCAAGGCTTCTCTGGAAACCGGCCAGCCCATTCGACAGATTGTTTTGGAGCGCAACCTCATGACCCCAGAGCAGGTGGCGGAAGTGCTGGATCTGGAAGCCATGAGCCAAATGCAGTCCTAACCCATTCGCTACAGTGGAGGCATACTGCTCCTGCCCGGCCATGACCATTACCCCCTATCGCTGGCCCACCCAGCACGACTTGCCCGATACAGACGACACCCCCTTGGACAACGAGGATCAAGGCCGTCAATACCCCCTCCTCCGGGAACCGCTGCTGCTGCACTGGTCAGATCGGCAAGACTTTTTTGTGGCTTGCAATATGGGCCTTTACTACGCCCTACCCCGGCAGGTCATTGTTCCAGATTTGTTTCTGGTGCTGGGGGTTCCCCGTTGGCGGGATGGCACTGCCCGCAAAAGTTATGTGGTTTGGGATGAAGGGAATATCTTGCCTATTCTCATCTTGGAGATCATTTGCAACGACCAGGGGGAAGAAAAACCCGGACAAGCCAAATTCCAGCTCTACGAAAGGCGGCTGCGGATCCCCTACTACGTCACCTTCGAGCTAGAGACCGATGAGCTGAATGTTTATCAACTCCAGGGCGGACACTATGAGCTGCTCCCCGGCTCAGGCGCTGGAGAACATCCCCCAATTCTGTTGCCCGATTTGGACTTGAGTATCGGTCGGTGGTGGGGATCCTACGAGGGGCGAGAACGCTTTTGGGTGCGCTGGTATGATAGGGCAGGGCAATTGTTGCCTACGGGAGCTGAACTAGAACGGCAGCGGGCTGAATTGGAACGGCAACGGGCTGAATTGGAACGGCAGCGGGCAGAATTGGAACGCTCCCGAGCCGAACGACTGGCCCAGCGGCTACGGGAACTGGGAGAAGACCCTGAATTTTGATCAGCTTTTCCAGGGATCCCCAAAAAAGAAATCTCCACCTACCCCCTACACTGGAATCCTGGCATTCCAGGGGGACATGATGACCAGACAGCGACTCAGTTTGTGGACGAAGCTGGCCTATGGGGTGGGGGATCTGGGCACAGGCATGACGGCCAACATCCTCATCTTTTTCCTGCTGCCCTTTCTCACCAATACCGTTGGCATGTCGGCAGGCCTAGCCGGCAGCATCTACGCCATCACTCGCTTTTGGGATGCCATCAACGATCCCATCATCGGCATTCTCAGCGACCGCACCCGCACCCGTTGGGGCCGTCGCCGCCCCTGGCTGCTGTTTGCAGCCCTCCCCTTTGGCCTCACGTTCCTGGCCCAGTGGTGGATCCCTTTTCCCGGTCGGATTGGCCCCCTGTTTGCCTACTACCTGGCGGTGTCGCTCTTGTTCAATACCTTCTACTCTGCGGCCAATATTCCCTACGCCTCCCTGACAGCGGAGCTGACCCAGGATTACGACGAGCGCACCCAGCTCAACCAATTCCGCTTTGCCTTCTCTGTAGGGGGCAGCATGGTTGCGGTGGTTACCTTTCCGCTCTTGGTCAACCTGCTGCCGGATCGGGCTGCCGGCCATCTGCTGGCGGGAGCCTGTTTTGGAGTGATCTCGGCTGTGCCCTTGCTGATCTGTTTTTGGGGGGTGCGAGAACGGTATCCATCCCAACGGGATCCCATGCCCCTGGTTCAACAACTGCGGGTGGCCTTCAGCAACCGCCCCTACCTGTTTGTCAGCGGCATCTACCTGTGTTCTTGGCTGGCGTTTCAGTTCACGGCCACGATCATCCCCTACTTCATCGTCTTCTGGATGGGCCTGCCGGAGGTGTGGATTTCCCTGGTGGTACTGGCGGTACAGGGGATCGCAGTGCTGACGCTGTTTGGCTGGACCCAACTGAGCACCCATCTGGGCAAGCGCACCATGTACCTTATCGGGGCGGGGTTTTGGCTGATCTCGCAGGCGGGCCTGTTTTTCCTCCAGCCCGGCCAGCAAGGGATCATGATTGGGCTGGCTCTGTTGGCCGGCATTGGGGTTTCTGCTACGGCCTATCTCGGCCCTTGGTCGATGTTGCCGGATGTGATCGATCTGGATGAACTACAAACCGGGGAGCGGCGGGAGGGGATCTTCTACGCTTTTATGGTCTTCTTACAAAAGGTGGGCCTGGCGCTGGGACTGTTTTTCGTGGGGCAAGCTCTGGATTGGGCCGGCTTTGTGCCTTCGGTGGCCGGAGAGGCCCTGCCCATCCAGCCGGAATCGGCTTTGTTGGCCATCCGCATTGCCATCGGCCCCTTACCGGCGGTGGCCCTGATCGGCGGGATCCTGCTGGTGTGGTTCTACCCAATCACCCGGCAGCGTCATCAGCAGATCCTGATGGAATTGGAAGAAAGACGGCAACAATACCACCCCAGCACCGAAAGATCTCCTTAGACCGCAAAATAGGCTACGGTTTCTAGCGGCAGAGCAACTGGCGCAATTGCGGGGGTTTTGATCTTCGGCCCAGGCTACTCCTCTCTCAGCCGCCTGCACGATTACCCCATCAATAGCCTGAAAATCGATCACTCCTTCATCTCGCGCTGGGGGCCGAATGGAGAAAATGCCGAGACCATTGCCTGATCATCACCTTGGCCGGCAGCCTGGGAATGGATGTCACTGCCGAGGGGATCGAAACCCTACAGCGACTGCACCAATGAGGCTGTTGAACTGCGAGTATGGCCAGGGCTATTTCTTCGCCAAACCTCTCTAGGATGCAGAGCAAATGCTGCGGTTGCAACTGGACAAGAGGTGAAGGGATCCCTGCCCTCAGTCTAGGATGATGCGCAGGCCGCTACCCGAGGGAGTCGCCGGTTCAGGGTTGGGCACAATCCGCAGCCCACTGCCGGAGGGCCGGGTCACCGTGTTGTCGATGTTCACAAGGAAGGTGTTGGATTGGCCGTCCCGCTCATACACCACCACGTCGTTGCGGTTGAACTGGGAGCGACAGATGATGGGGGAGTTGTCGGCAGCAGTAGCCGCACTGCAGCGGTAGCCAGGGGCAGAGACGATCTTGCCTTCTTCATCGATGGAAAAAGGAACTGCAGAGGGCAAGATTGGAGAAAAGACCGGCTGGTCGGGATTGAGGATCACCGAGCCACCTGTGCTGGGTTCTACCACGATCCCCCGCCCGTCGATGACGATCCGCTGCGCTTGGGCGGGAGAGACGGCCAGCGGCCCCAAGAGCAAAGCCAGGCTTAGGCCGAGTTGGAGGGGAAACAACAGCTTCATTGGATATCTCCTTTGGCCCAGGGCCATGACAGCTTCCAGGGATCCGCCAACGATCCTTGCAGGGGATGGATCCCTGGCTCAACTTAACTTGATCTTGACTTGATCTTGGCCCAGATGTCGGGCCGAACCCAGGGCGGAAGCCGTCACCTCTGTTGCCAAGATGGGCACTTTGCCGTCGGCTCGATTACCAAAGCCCCGAGCGGCCCAACGCCAGCCCGACCACCAACATGCCCAACACCAAAAAGGGCTGCGCGCTGGCTTGGTATTTCACATCGTTGTTCAAAGGATCCCGCAGGAGGTACATATCTTGGAAGGTTATTTGCGGGATGATCAGCAGCACCAAAAGGGCCGCGTAAAGTTTTAGGCCCGCCCCCAGCAAAAACGAGGCCATGCCGAACTGGAACAGGTCGATCATCAGCACCGAGATCCAAGCGGCCCCCATCGCCCCAAACATCACCGGCAAAGAGGCCAAGCCAAACTGCCTATCCCCCTCGATGCTTTTGAAATCGTTGACCACAGCAATCCCCAGCCCGGCCAAGCTGTAGATCAGCGTCAGGATGCAGACCGTCCAGTTCAGCTCGCCAAACAAGGCGTGACCCGTCCACCAGGGCAGGGCGATGTAGCTGGCGCCCAGGGCGTAGTTGCCCAGCCAGCCGTTGCGCTTGAGCTTCAGGGGCGGCGCCGAGTAGATGTAGGCAATCAGGGCTCCTGCCAGCGCAATGCAGGTGATCACCGGGAAGTCATGGCCGGTGTACCAGTCCAGAGCATAGGCCAAGCCCAACCCCAAGATCAGCAGCACCCAGATTTGGATAACCACCCGCTGCAGAGAAATAGCGCCGGAGGGAATGGGGCGGTAGGGCTCGTTGATGGCGTCGATCTCGCGGTCGTAGTATTCGTTCACCGTTTGGGTATAGCCCGTCATCAGGGGGCCCGCCAGAATCATGCCCACCAAAATGAGAGCCACATTCTCCCAAGTCCAGGTGAAGTGACCGGAAGATGCCGCCCCCGGAATCAGACCCCACACCAAAGGGATCCAGGTGACAGGTTTCATCAGCTGCAGGTGCAACTGCCAAATGGAGCGAGACTCCACCTCTGCTCCTTTCATGCCCAGCAGTTGACGGACACGCTGCGCATTCGACCCGCCGGTGCCAGGGGATCCCTTGCCGGGATCCGAGTCTGGGGTGGTTTCTTCTGAAGCAGCTCCTTCTGCTATGCTGGGCTCCGCAGCAAAGGCCATCTCAGCCGCCACTTCCGGCAAGGAGGGATCTTGAGGGATCTTTTCGCTCATGGTGGGATGCGCAATCAAACTGCAATAACGGGGATAACCACCCCCATTCAGAGACATCGTGACATACTCCCGCACTCATGCTGATGCAAAGCGCTCCGCGCCGCTAAAGCGAAAGAGTACGAGCTTCTCAGTGACTCCTGTTAAGGACATTTCCTGAGCTTTAAGAACGGGATGCCCCACCGCTCTGTGTTTACCATAGCAAGGGTTTCCGCCTTTCATCCTGACCCTCATGCTGATACATAGAGGGCGTCGCTTCTCGGCGGTCTAGCTGACCGGATTCCTCAAACAAGAGGAGAGGTTGACGTTCTCCCCACGGCTAAAGCCAGAGGATCCGTTCTCAGCCAGCAAAACAACTCCCACTGACTGAGCTACACCGAGCATGTGGCTTATACCGCAGCACCGTGGGGGACGCCAAAGCGCTTCGCGCCGCCAAGGCAAACGCACCAGCTACTGGGATGTGGAAACACCCCAGATACTTTCACCTTCAGCACTGCACCTTTCTATAAATGGGTGGAGCGATACTCACATCCTATCAGGAGACGGTAGCTTATCCCTAGGCATAAATGCCGGGGCCTGAGCCGCCGAGTTTTCGGTCAGCTCGCAGTTCCGGGCCGTCTACACAATCTGTGCCGTCACGAATAGGCGCTGATGCTCGGCTGGGATCCGCTCTTTTTCTTGGGCCGGGATCACCAGGGGAGGTTGCTGAGTGTAATTGATGGGATCCCGAAACCAAGCGCGGCTGTAGGTGTTGTAGAGAAGAGGACGGGGAGCGGGCGAGCGATTGGCCCGACCCAGATGAATCAGGCGGTAGTCGAACAGGAGGCAGGATCCCTTGGCCAAGGGTGGATCGACAAAGGGCATCTGCTGGGCCAGCTCGGTATAGTGGGCATCGAAGACCGCATGGCTGCCGGGCCAGAGACGGGTCATGCCGTTCTCTTCGTTGACCTCCACCAGAGGAATAAGCAAATTCAGGGCATAGCAAGGAATGATCGCATCCAAGGTCTCGTCGCCAAACAGATGAGACAGATCCCGGTGAACTTGTTGATCGGCGGATCCCGGCAGAGAGACCACCGCCCCCAGCCCGCTCAAGATCAACTCCGGCCCCAAAATCCGCTTCAGGATGGGCAAGATCAGAGGATGGGCATAGAGGAGGGGATCGTTGAAGGGGCCCTCCAGGCGAACCGTTACCATCACCCGTCTATTGCCCACTAACAGGGCATCGGCGTGGTTTTCGTGGGTGCAGTAGTGGCTGTAGGTGGCCAGAAAGCTGCTGTGCAACTTGTCGATGAGCTCGGGGGGAAAGATCTCCGGCAACACCAGATAGCCCTCTGTGGAAAACATTTCAAAAGCCTGCTCTACGGTCTCTGGATCCGGCTGCTGGAGCTCCTGTAAGGACTCCGTCCCGCTGACGCGAACCGCAGGGCTGAAGCGCAACTGGGCCAACATCGGCTAGGTCTCCTGCAAACTGGCCACAGCCATTAACATGCCCCGCGCTTTGTTCAGACATTCTTGGTATTCCCGCTCCGGATCCGAGTCGGCTACAATACCTGCCCCGGCCTGCAAGCTCACCTGGCCCTGATGAACCAGCAGAGTGCGGATGGTGATGGCGGTGTTCAGTTGGCCGGAAAAGTCGTAGTAGCCATAGGCGCCGGCATAGGGCCCGCGGCGGCATCCTTCCAGCTCATGAATAATCTGCATGGCGCGGATTTTGGGGGCACCCGTAACGGTTCCGGCGGGGAAGGTGGCCCGCAGCAGATCCCAGGCGCTGTACTGGGGATCCAGCCGCCCCACCACGTTGCTGACAATGTGCATCACATGGCTGTAGCGCTCGATCTGCATCAGGTCATCCACCTGCACAGATCCCAGTTGGCAGACCCGTCCCAGGTCGTTGCGGGCCAGATCCACCAACATCACATGTTCGGCCCGTTCTTTCGGATCTGCCAACAGCTCTTGCTCTAACTGCCGGTCTTCCAGAGGGGTGGTGCCACGGGGGCGGGTGCCGGCAATGGGGCGCACGGTGGCGATGCGGTCTTCTCCCACCCGGCTGAGTTTGACCATCACCTCTGGGCTGGAGCCGATGAGGCAGAGATCCCCAAACTGCAAAAACGCCATGTAAGGGGAAGGGTTAATCAGCCGCAACGAGCGGTAGAGGCAAAAGGGATCCCCCGCAAAGGAGACGGTAAACCGCTGCGAGAGCACCACCTGGAAGATATCTCCGGCGCGGATATAGTCCTTAGCCTGTTCCACGGCTTGGCAGTAGGCTGGGCGGCTCAGGGTGCTGGGGGGGATTTGTTCGCGCCAGCGGGACGGAGTCCTTTCCGACAGGTGGGGCTTCCAGTTGAGGTGCAGATGGGCCAGGGAAAGAGGAGCGCTGAGCTGCTGCATCAGCTTTTCCACCCGCCGGCAGGCTTGGGCATAGGCTTCCTCGGCAGCGTGGTGACGGGTATCGGCGAAGGCCACCACCCAGATCTTGCGCTTCACCTGGTCAAAGAGCAGGATGCTGTCCACCTGCATCAAAACGGCATCAGGGGGATCCCCCGGCTGCAGGGGGTGGATGGGCACCTTGGGTTCGACCCAGCGAATCAGCTCATAGCCCCAGTAGCCAAATAGGCCGCCAATGCTGCTGGGCAATTCCGGCAAATGCACCGGCTCATAGGGCTGCAAGCAGCGGGCCAAGATGGCAAAGGGATCCCCTTGGTGGTGCTCCTGTCGGCCATCGCGGTAGCGCTGTAGCGCCTGATCCCCGCGTATTTCCAAAACCCACAGGGGATCGCAGCCCAAGAAGCTGTAGCGGGCCACCTGTTCCCCCCCCTCCACCGACTCCAGGAGAAAGTTGTAGGGCTGGCCAGCACAGACCCGATACCAGGCAGAAACCGGCGTTTCCAAATCCGCCACCCATTCCTGGTACACCGGGATAAAGTTGCCCTGTTGGGTAAGGGCAAGAAACTCCTTCAAGGGAGGGTAAATCATGGCCTGCAACTTTTGTGCTTTTCCTGACTCTACCCCAGACACGGGATCCCAAGGGCGTGTGGATCCCTCTGGATTGCCCGGTTGCAACAGCGCCGAAAACCATTAAGCTGAGAGCGGCTCTACTCTCGGGATCCCTTGCCATGCAAAACCCATCTCAGGTGATTCGTGAGCGCCTCCGCTATCAAGGCCACAAATACACCTTCGTCAGCCAGCGTTTGCGTTTTCCCAACGGCAAAGAGGGGGAGCGGGAGTACCTCATCCATCCCGGGGGGGTGGTGGCCGTGCCTGTAACTGCAGCAGGCAAGTTCGTCTGCATTCGTCAATATCGCTTTGCGGTTGCCTCCTACCTTTATGAATTTCCGGCAGGCACAGTCGAGCCAGGGGAGCATCCCGATGACACCATTCGCCGCGAGCTGGAAGAAGAAACCAGCCTGCGGGCCCATCGCTGGGATTCGCTCGGCCAATTCTATCTATGCCCCGGCTATTCCAGCGAGATCATGTACGCCTATCTGGCGCGGGAGCTGGAAGTGCTGGATTCCCCTCCCGATAAGGATGAGGATGAAGATATTACCGTAGTGGAGTTTTCTGCTTCTGAGCTTACAGAAATGGCCCGTTTGGGAATGGATTTGGACAGCAAGTCCATTGCCTGCTTTTGGCGGGCCCAATTGTTTTTGGCTGCCGAAAAATAGAGCCCTCCGTCGGGGGGGGCTGCCCCTTGCTCCTGGGGGATCCTTTCCAATTGGCGGGGCGTCGTTCCAAGCCGACTTTGGCGGTTACAGGCGAATCTTGTGGCCTTTTGCGAGAATTCGGTAGTCCACTGGAACCGTCTATGGCCATCTAGGGGAGATCTCTAGGGGAGATCTAAGGTGAGCTCCACGTTGAGTTCAACACAAAGGGATCCCTTGGTTTACTGGAGGAGCCTTGCTGTCTCTTAGAATTTTAGGGGCGAGGAGTGAGGAAATATGCGGAAACTGCTGTATTCCTGTGGTCGAATAGCCTGGGGAGTGGCCTTGGCTACCACTCTACCGGTTGCTGCTGTTCCTGCCTATCCCCAGCCCGTGCTTCCGCTGCTGCCGGTTCCTTCTGAGGGCGGCGCTGCTCGAGGTGGGGTTGTGGCTTTATTCAATCAATCCATTTGGTGGGATTTTATTCGCGGCAATCGCGGTGAAAACCTGCGCCTGTTCCCGGCCAGCCTAACTTCCCCATCTCGCCAGGATGTGGTGGCTGTGTTTCAGATTCAGCGGCAGCCCACCGTGGAGCCGGTGGTGCGCGTTCTCAGCTTCGAGCACCAGGGGGGGTATAGCTTTCGTCTACTCCACACGGCTGAGCCGATCCCAGGACGGTTGGTGGAGGCTCACCTGCGCACGGACATCACCTCCAGCCCACAGCCCAAGTTGGTGCTCCTCACCGAGCGAGGGGGCATCAGCCTGCTGCGCTCTGTCTTGGTCTTGGAACACCGGCCTGAGGGACTTGTGCCACTGCTGAGCGTGACGGATCTGAGCAATGCCAGCCTGCGGGTCAGCCCGCAAGGGATCCTGGTCATTTCAAGCCCGCCCGGTGCCAGCCGTGACTTGAGGGCTACCCTCTACCAATGGGAGGGGGATGGCTTTGTCCGTCGAGATCTATAAGTCCATCATCTGTTGTGACTGTTGTGAATCTGCCTGTCAATATCCATCTTTGTCAGCGAGGTCTCGCGCGGAGCGGATGTCCGTCTCGGCTATCGCTGCCCTTGCCAGCAAGCTCCCAAGCTGGGGGCTTGTCCCACCTGCCAAAGGAACAGACTCTCGGCCCCAAGGGGATGAATGCTCCAGGGATCCAGGCCAGACCCAAACCACCCGTAGGGATCGACGGCAGCTGGTTGGCCGGAGTTGGTGTTGTCGAAGCGACGCACCTCGAAATGGAGATGGGGCCCGCTGGCACAGCCGCTGTCTCCCGATAGGCCGATGACTGCTCCTGCGGCCACCACTTGCCCCTCCTGCACCCCAACTTGGCTGAGGTGGGCGTAGAGGGTTTCCCAGCGGGGAAGTGCTCTCCCGTCTGTTCTCTCCCCCTCCGAGAGTTCTGGCTCGTGCAAAAGGCGCACCCGCAACCCCCTGACCGGTCGGCCCAAGCCGGGGCAAAAAAACTCCGGCTCCTCACGGGCCACGGTGACCCGTCCTGCGGCAGCGGCCAGGATCGGGGTGCCCACCGGCATCTCCCAGTCATAACCGGCATGGCCATCGCTTTTGCCACAGGGGTGCAGCGGGCCAGGGATCCAAACCTGGCCTTGCCCACTCACAAACCGTCTGTTGCCATCCCTCTCCCCCAAAGGCAGATCATGGTCGAAGAGGTTGGTGACGGGAAATTCCCCAACAAAGGGCTTGTGCAAAAACGGCCACTGGGGCGGCGGCGGATCCCCATAAGCAGAACGATATTTTTCCAGCTCCAGCCGATAGTCTTCCAGATCCTGACGCTGGGCGGGATCTTCCGTGTGCTGCTGCAACAGATCCACCAGCTGCAGGGCCTGAAGCCAGTCCTGGCGCTCCACAGCACGAGCCAACTGGGCGTACACCCCCACCCGGGATCCCTGCGGCGAAGACGGGGAGGAGACCTGAGGAAAAACGGGCGAGATGTTTACGAATTGATACAATAGACAGCAAAATATCAGCAGTGTCACCGTTAGCGGTGGTGACATCCCTGCCCAGAGGGCCATCCCAAGTAGGCCGGCCTGCAAGCAAGCGGGCTTGTTCTTGGCTTTAGGCTCTCTCTTGGGGCCATCCGCTTTTTCCCTCAGCCGCCGTATGGGTTGCAAGGAGACAGAGCGGCTTCGCTTAACCACTCTTCGGGAGTTTCTCATGCGTTGGTTCTCGTCCTCTGGTGTTCTCGTCAGCCTGCCTTTCCAGTCTTCTGTTGGGCGAAGTGTTCTGCCCCTGTCTGGCTCGATTTGGCAGCGGCTGGAGGCCTTAGCTCTGGGTTTGCACATTCTGTCTTTGCTTTTTGGGTTGGCAGGGTTGCTCTGGGTTGTACCGCATCCCGAGTGGGTGGCCAGTTTGCCCCCCATTGGCCTTCAAGCCTTCTCCTTGAGCATGGGCAACGGCGGCGTTGCTTACATGGTGTTCGGCGCGCTGGCAGCAGCTCTGATGGGATCCCGGCTGTTGGGGATGCGGCGCCTGTTGATGTTTTTGATCCCGGCGGTGGGCATTTCCTTGGGCAGTGAGCTGTTGGGTACCAGCACTGGGATCCCCTTTGGCAACTACGGCTACCTGAGTGGGCTGGGCTACAAGATTGCCGGGTTGGTGCCTTTTACCATCCCTCTGTCTTGGTTTTATGTGGGGTTGTCGTCCTATTTGTTGGCGCGTGTGGCTCTGCAAACCCAGCGCCACTGGTTGATCCACTTCGAGGCCATCATGTTGGGGGCCCTGCTGCTCACCGCCTGGGACTTCGTGCTGGATCCGGCCATGACCCGCGGCTTGATCCCGTTTTGGACGTGGTTTCAGCCGGGGCCCTTCTTCGGTATGCCGCTGCAAAACTTCGGTGGTTGGATGCTGACTGGGGCTGCCTTCATGACGGTGGCCAATCTGCTGTGGGGCGAGGATCAACCCATCCTTGACCGCCGCCAGTTGGTGGGGCCGCTGGTGCTCTATGTAGCTAATTTTGCTTTTGCCCTGTTGATGAGCCTGGGCTCCGGCATTGTTGCGCCGGCGGGGTTGGGCCTGTTGTTGGGGTTGGGGCCCGCTTTGGGGTTGTGGTGGAGTGCAAAGACCCCATCCCGCTATTGCGAAAGGACTCCGTCCCGCTATCGCGACCAGCCTGAGCCGCCTTCCCATCCCCAAAAGGACTCTGTCCCGCTATTGCAAACGGTTGAGGGAGAGGCAGGTCAAGCCTGGGATACTTTGGAGGATCCCGGTTGGGTTGGCGCGAAATAAACTGGCCCTAACCTTTCCTCGGCGAGATCCCCCAGTTGTCCAGGCCATGAACTTCTGCAGCGACAATGTTACAGGCGCCTGTCCTGAGGTGATGGAAGCCCTGTTGGCCCTCAACCGGGGATCCGCCATGCCCTATGGAGGGGACGAATGCACAGCGCAGGTGCAAAGGCTGTTTGCCGAGATCTTCGAGCATGAAGTGGCAGTGTTTCCGGTGGCAACAGGATCTGCTGCCAATGCCCTGGCCCTTTCGGTGCTCACCCCGCCCTACGGGGCGATTTATTGCCATCCCGAGGCCCACATCAATCTGGACGAATGTGGAGCGCCAGAGCTGTTTACAGGTGGGGCCAAGTTGGTGGGGATCCCAGGGGAACAAGGCCGTATTGACTGGGGCAACTTAAAAACGGCCCTGGAGCGGGCGGGGTTTGGGGTGGTTCATCACGTACAACCTGCCTGCCTCAGCCTGACGCAAGCCACCGAGGCCGGCACCCTCTACTCCTTGGAGCAGCTTGGATCCCTGGCGGATTTGGCCCATCACTTTGGCCTTAAGGTGCATATGGATGGGGCCCGCTTTGCCAACGCCTTGGTCGGTTTGGGTTGCACCCCTGCCGAGATGACCTGGAAAGCGGGGGTGGATGTGCTGTCCTTTGGGGCCACCAAAAATGGAGCCTGGGCTGCGGAAGCGGTGGTGTTTTTTCATCCAAATCAGGTGGGCGATTTTGAGTTTCGTCGCAAGCGCAGTGGCCATCTGCTCTCGAAGATGCGCTTTTTGTCTGCCCAATTGCAGGCCTATCTCCAGGATGGGGTGTGGCTGCGCAATGCTCGCCATGCCAACGCGATGGCCCAACGGTTGGCGCAGGGACTGGGATCCCTGCCGGGAGCCAAGTTGGTATATCCCACCGAGGCCAATGAGGTTTTTATCGAGCTGCCGGAGCCGGTTCTCCAGGCCCTAGAGGGAGCGGGGTTTCGGTTTTACCGCTGGCTGGGGGAAGGTCACCACTTAATCCGCCTGGTGACGGCTTTTAACACTTTGCCCGCAGATGTCGAGCGCTTCTGCCAGGTGGCTCAGCAAGCCAGCCGTTTGCAATAGGCGGACGGAGTCCTTGCAGCTGACCGGGGATCCCCCTGGCCAAAGGCCTGAGCATCCCAAGGGATCCCTGAAGGCTGTTCATCGGCTCGTCAATCCTTAAAGTGGGTGCTGTCGCGACCGGGCTTTTTCTCCAGGCAGGGCGAGGCGGAAGTCGATCCCGTTTTCTTCGAGTTGTCCTGTAGCAGACCAATCAGCAGACAGGCCACCCCAAGGTTGATGGCCACATCCGCCACGTTGAATACCGGAAAGCGAATCCAGATCAAATTGAAAAAGTCCACGACATAGCCGTTGACGAAGCGGTCGATGCCGTTCCCCACGGCTCCTGCCCACACCAAGCCATAGCCGGCCTGTTCCCATCGGCCCAGGATCCCGCCGCGAATGGCCAGCAGCGCCAACGCCAGCGCCACCCCCAGCGAGATCCACTTCAAGAGCTCTGCCGAATCTTCAAACAGGCTCCAAGCAGCGCCGGTATTCTCCACGTAGGTGAGGTGAAACACCCCTGGCCACAGCTCAATCTCTGGCCCCGGCAGCAGCCGTTCCACTGCCCAGTGCTTGGTCGCCTGATCCAAGATTACCCCCAGGATCCCGGCCAGCCAAAAGCCTTTGTTTTTCATGTCGTCTTGGCCTCAATCACGTCCACCGGCAAGAGCGCCCCGATGAGCACTTTTCCCATCCTGACATGCTGCTCTTCTGCCGGCTCATTGCCCAGAAGCTCAAGGGCGGAGCTCTGGACTCGAAGTTGGGCCTGTAACGGGATCCAACACCGGTGAGTGGCCTCAGAAGCGATTGGCCGCCTCTGGCTTGAGAGGAGCAGCAAGAAAGCCGTCCAGCTTAGGCAACTGGACGGGGATCCCCTGGGGGTGGACAGGATTGGCTACCGACCCTGCTGCTCCAGGGAGCGGCGCAATTCACTGGCCATCTGCATGAACTCTTGCGGGTTGCCCGCTTTGCCGTAGGAGGAGCGATCTTGAACCTTTTTGCCGCTGCCTTGGCGGGTGCGGGTGTTGAGCAAAGCGCTGGCCATTTCCATGAACTTGGCAGGATTTCCCTCGCTGCTGCCCCGCACGAGAGGGGCGCGTCCGGCACGAGTGACAGCCATAGATACCTCAATTTTCACAAATGAAATGCTTGTTACATTTTCTCACAAGGGCTCTGCGATCAACCAGGGCCAGCGTTTCCTTGCTGTTACAGCGACTCCGGCCAATGCTTGGGGATCCTTCTAAGCCGCAAACCTTGCCTGAGGTTGGAAAGAGCCATCAGCGAGTTGAGGTTTTCTCTTGAGTCCAATGATGGGTCAGCCAAATGGGGAGCACCGTCAGGCCGATCACCCCCAGGGCCACCACGCTGATCACCGGGCGCTGCCGAGGCTTGGTGAGCTGGCTGAACACCCAGATCGGCAGGGTTTGCTGCTGGCCAGCGGTGAAGGTGGTGACGATGATTTCATCGAAAGACAGGGCAAACGCCAGCAGGGATCCCGCCAATAGGGCCGAGGCCAGTTCGGGCAGAAGGATGTACCGAAAGGTTTGCAGAGGATTGGCCCCCAAGTCGGCAGAAGCCTCCAGTTGAGAGCGTCCCATGCGGCGAAACCGGGCCAGCACGTTGTTGTACACCACCACCAGGCAAAAGGTGGCATGGCCGATAACAATTGTCCAAAAGCTGAAAGGGATATGCAGCAAATGGATCGCCGAGCGCAAGGCGATCCCGGAGACAATGCCCGGCAAGGCGATGGGCAGCAACACCAAAAACGAGATCGTCTCGCGGCCAAAAAATCGGCTACGATAGACAGCCGCTGCCGCCAGGGATCCCAGCACCACCGCCACTCCGGTAGCCAGCACAGCCACCCGCAAAGACAAAAACAAGGCCCGCCAAATATCTGCCCGCCCCCAGGCCACGGCAAACCAATGCCAGGTCAGCCCCGGCAAAGGGAAGCGCAAGGTCGCCTCATCGGGGCTAAAGGCGTAAAGGACGATCACCAGCAGAGGAAGATGGAGAAAGAGCAGCACCCCCAGCGAGAACAGGATCCAAAGCCATTGGCCGATGGGAAAAGGGCGAATCGGCATGGATGAGGGAGAATACAGAGCTGGATGGGGAACAGTCTACAGGTAGAGAAATGGTCTGTGAAATAGCCTTGTAGGGAAGCAGCCTTTGGCAAGGACTTTAGATTGCTTGGCCGACTTTGGAGCTCCAGTCGAGCAGAGCATCCCAAACCCAGATTAAACTCGCAGCATGATCGCGTTTTTAAGCGGCCACCTTGTGGCCATCGAATGGGGAGAGCGCAGTAGCCTCACTGTTGAGGTGCAGGGGATCGGCTATCGCGTCAAGGCCCCAGGACGTTTTCTCAAGCAACTGCCCGCAGTGGGGGAGCCCGTCCGGGTGTTCACCCATTTGGTGGTGCGAGAGACCGAGCTGGTGTTGTACGGGTTTGGCTCGCCAGCCGAGCGCGATTTGTTTGTGGAACTCATCAAAGTCTCAGGGGTGGGGCCGGCTTTGGGCTTGGCCCTGCTGAATACCTTCGGCCTGCCGGAGCTGATTCAGGCGGTGGTGACCGAAAATGTGCGCCTGCTCTCCCTCACGCCGGGGGTAGGTCATAAAACGGCCCAACGGCTGGCCCTGGAGCTGAAAACCAAGCTGGCCCACTGGCGACAGGGGGTGGGGGTTGCGGATCAACCCTTGGCCGGGGGGCCGCCCATGCCCATCCGAGAAGAGGTGGAAATGGCCTTACTGGCCCTGGGCTACAGCACTCAGGAAATTCAGGCTGCCTTGCAAGCTCTGCCCACTCACCCCCGCCCAACGGAAGACTGGCTGCGGGATGCCATCACCTACCTGAGCCAGCAGCCATGAAGCACCGCCGCATTGCTATTCTGGGTGGAACCTTCAACCCTGTACACCACGGCCATTTGATCATGGCAGAACAAGCCCTTTGGCAGTTTGACCTGGATCAGGTGCTGTGGATGCCGGCAGGGGATCCCCCCCACAAGCCTCTGGCCCCTGGTGCCAGCAAAGCCGACCGCCTGGCCATGGTCAAGCTGGCCATTGCCGACCACGAGCGCTTCGCCTGCTCAGAGCTGGAGATCCGCCGTTCGGGGCGCTCCTACACCATCGAGACACTGCGCACCCTCATCCAGGAGCAACCCAATACCCAGTGGTACTGGATCATCGGCGTGGATGCTCTGCGGGACCTGCCCCAGTGGTATCAAGCGGAAGAACTGGCCCGCCTCTGCCATTGGATTGTTGCCCCACGGGTGGATGCCGGCGATGCCGCCCAGGTGCTGCAGGCGGTGGCCGCAAAGCTGCCCATCCAAGCCCAAATCCTGGAAGCTCCCACCCTGACGCTCTCTTCCACTTACCTAAGGCAGCAAATCCAAAAGGGAGGGTCTATCCGCTACCTGGTGCCCCCTGCCGTGGAGCACTACATCCGGCAGCACCGCCTCTATCTGCAGCCCTAAAGGAAAAAAGGGGGCGGATCCCCCCTCTAGAGTCACCAAACAGCTTAAGACCTGCCATACGCCACAGCCTCTCCCCGGAAGAGGGAAAGGCTGGAACTGGGTTGGGAAGTAAACTGCTTTTCTGGTACTCTGGAATACTTGTGCTCTGTGGGC
Source organism: Synechococcus sp. R60.1 (assembly GCF_047461835.1). Lineage (NCBI taxonomy): Bacteria > Bacillati > Cyanobacteriota > Cyanophyceae > Synechococcales > Synechococcaceae > Synechococcus > Synechococcus sp. R60.1. The sequence continues at coordinate 18,628 of NZ_JANSIA010000040.1, forward strand.
AGTTGAGAGTGGGGTTGCGGCCAGGTGCCCCCATCAGTAGGCTAAGCCCATGCTGCGGGTGGTTTCGGGGCCAAGGTAGACTCGGATGCTCAGAAAATCGGTGGGACAAGCGGTTTCACAGCGTTTGCAGCCAACGCAGTCTTCGGTGCGGGGAGCGGCAGCGATCATGCCAGCCTTGTTGTTCCCCTTCCAGGGCACCATCTCCAACACGTCGGTGGGACAAGCCCGCACACACTGAGTGCAGCCGATGCAGGTGTCGTAGATCTTGACCGAGTGAGCCATTAGCGTTCTCCAGTCGAGCAGGTTGAAACGTTAAAAAGAGGTTTACCGAATCCGCAGGGCAGCAGCATCGCTGCGCAAGTGCCCTCAGTGTACAGTAGTCCTGGGAAGCCTCCAAAATCTCCGATCCAAATGTTCAAACAAATTTACATCCGGTGGGCCAATGGGAAGGTTGCTGGGGTTGGGCTAGGATCGGCCTGAAGATGACAGGACAAGGGATCCCGAACATGGGGCGCTCGGTGCAAGATTGGCGAAGGCAAACTCAGGGCAATCTGCGTCGTCTGGGGCCAATTTTGCTGGAGATCTTCGAGGAAAACGTCCCTCGCCTACGCCGCTGGGATCAGCAGCTCACCGACTGGGTGCGCAGCCACCGCTGGGGGGTGGATCCGTCTCTGCCCAAGGTGGCTATCTATGTCCTGGGCGCAGTGGTGATCCTGGCGATCCCACTTCTCACGTTTGTGGCTTTGGGGGCCTTTCTGACCTTTCTGGGTGTCCAAATTGTCCAAAAGTGGTCACAAGGGGATCCCGCTCGCCAAACTCAGCGCCGCTATCTGCGCAGTGCTGACGCGGATGATGATGACTTTGATCTGGATTGAGAAAGGGGCTGCGGGGAATGGGCGGGCTAACTGTCCGCCGACCGTTGGGGCTCCTGGGAGTCTTGCTGCATGCCCAAGCGTTGTTTGACCTGTCTGATCACCTTCTGGTGAGAGCGGTTTTCCAGCCTGTTTAGGCCGATGGCGCCGGCCAGGATCCCCAACTGTAAGGCCAAGCTGGGCAAGGTGGTGTTCAAGTCCCGTCCCGCCAGGGCTCGAAAGAAAAACACAAACGCCCCGATGGTAGCCGAGAACCCCACCGCCAAGTAGATGAAGCGCCGCAAGCTGCGGTAGGGAGCGGCCAGCTCCGTCAACAGCCTCACCTGCTCTGCTGAAGAGGGATCCCGCCGCTGCGACAGGGGCGATCTTGGCTTGGGATCGGAGTCTGCCATTGGCTACACCTCCTCAGGCAACAAGAGGGGCTCCCGACCGGAAACCCCCGCCAAAACGGCTTCGGCAGCGCGGCAGGCAGCCAGAATATCTCGCTCTTCCCCTCCCAAGTACACGCGGCCAAAGCTACCGAAAGGCATCACTTCTAGGATGTTGATCTGGGCAGATTTTTCTGCCTCGTTGGCAGCCAGGGGGGCATAGCCTGCCGGTTGCACCTCCAGGATGTAGAGGGTTTGGCCAGCCAGGAGCATTTGGCCACGGCGGGAACGGTTAATCAACTGGGTTTGGTGGGGATCGATGTTGCGGATGATCTGGCTGGAGATGATGCGGGGCTTGAGGCGCTCCTGTTCACTCACCCCTAAGGCAGCCAGAATCGCCCGTCCGGCGGTGCGGGTATCCCCTTGGTTGCTGGAGTGTACTTCCAGAAGGCCGTAGAGGCGTTCCACCACCTGCAGCCCCGGCCTCACCGAGGTGGCCTTCAGGGCAATATCCATAACGCGGTTGATCTCGATGCCGGGGGAAATCTCGACCCACAAAGAAGTGTCCCCAGGCAGGGGCAAAAAGCCGTAGGCTACTGTGCCCAGATAAGCAGCATACTGGGGTTGCAGCCGATCCAAAAACACGTAACTGCGAAGGTCGATCCCCAAAAAAGTCCTCCCTTTGGGCTCAGTTGGATGGTGAGCTGATGGCGATCTACATTCTCATTCTCCAGCCTCATCCCAGCTCTTGGATCTTGGGCAGACCGGCCAACCTTGGCGCATCAGTTGGGTTGCTGCCCGGCTCTACAGATCGCCCTGAGCCACCACCTTCACCGTTGTCAGGGCTTCCACGTCGATGGGCCCGCGCACGTGCAGCCGCTGGGTAGAAATGCCCAAAGACAGGTCGCGAAACGCTCCCAACGTGGGGATCCCAGCTCCCCGGCCTGCCGAGAGGGGGGAAGTGTTGATGTGGATCAGGGCGGCATCTACTTCCTGGAGAAAGCGCTGGGCCGCCGATTGGCTATCGGTGAGGATCGTCTCCGATTGACGGCAACCATTTTTGTTGATCCAGGCGATCGCCTCCGTCAGGTCGGCAATGGGCTGCAGGCGCAGATGAGGTCGTTCCGTCGAGTCAAAGCCTTGCCCAAGCGGCTGGAGCTGCGGGAACTGTTCCAGAATGGAGGCGGCTGCCTGGATATCGATCCCGTGACCCAGCAAGTCCTCCACCAAGGCGGTCAGATGGTTGGCGGCCCAATCGGTGTGGATCAGCAGCCAAAGGGTGAGAGGCTGATAGATGGGGATCCCTTCTGAGCCATACTGGGCGAGGGGATCCAACAAAACCGACTTGACCAAAGGCCAAGGGGCGGTGCGATCCAGATAGATGTGGCCGTAGCCCAAATGGGTAGCCAGAGTCGGCACTTTGCTGGCCTGCAACAGGAACTCCACCCAGCCGGGGCGACCGCAGGGAATCACCAGGTCTAGGTAGCGGGTTTGCTGTAACAACGGCAATAGTGGGGAATCTACTTGGGGATCTGCGGTTCGGTCTTGGGCGGGCAAGGTTTGAATGGCCCCTTCCGGGATCCCGTGCTCATAAGCCGTCTCTGCCAACAGGTTGACCATAGCCTGGTGAGTTTTCTGGATGGGACCGCTGCTGGCCAAAATCACGCCATTTCCTGTTTTTAGGCACATGCCAATGCCATTTAAGGCAAACTCGGGGTAGATTTCGTAGACCAGAGCAATCAACCCCAACGGGACGCGGTAGCGGCCAATAAACAGGCCATTCTCCTGGCGGTGCCCTTTCTCCAGCTTGCCAATGGGATCCGGCTGCTGGGCCAGGAGAGTCAGCAACTGGGCGGATCGCTGTAGACGCTCGGGGGTGAGCTTCAGGCCGTTGAGGATCCACTCCGGTACGGTTTGCTCGCGGCAACTTTCCAGGTCGAGGGTATTGGCTTCCAGGAGCAGATCGGAGCGCTCCAACAAACACCGCGAGAGAGCCAGCAGGGCCTGGCGCTTGGTTTGGCTGCTCAACCGCTGCATCTGCGGTAGTAAGCGGCGTACCTGTCGCAGAGTGGTACCTAAGTCAAAGTCTGAACCGAAATCTGTCACTTGAACTTCTCCCGCCTAGCCCATTAGAGACAGACCCGCTGCGTTCTCCAGACCACTGCTAACAAGAAATGGTTGGATCCACAAGTGCTGGGGCTGCCAATTCTGGAGACCAGTCGCTGGAGAAAATCTCACTCACCTCAGGGCCGCCGCAGCAGCAGGATCGCCGTTACCATCAGCAGCGTTAGCAACAAGCCGAGAATCATGAACCAACTGAGCAACTGGGTTTGGTTTGGGAAGAGCACTGCGCCGATGAACCCAACCGCCAAGACAATGCCCAAGCTGAGGGTGAGGCCCAAGAGCGCGGATCCCTGTAGGGTGTTTTCCCGCCGCAACACCCATTGGTAGCCGTTCCAGAACCACATTTTGCGATAGGGATAAGAAACGGCCAGTTGCTCGATGTACAGGCGGTCGGGGGTAATGGCAAAAATATGCTGGCAACGGCTACACCCAAAGGCTTCGGTTAGGGTGATCAGGCGCAACTGACCTTGATGGCAGCACGGGCAGGGGTAAATTTTGGCGGGCTCAAGGGTCTGAGCGACACGCGGGGCTGAGTTTTGACGGGGAGACTTGCGGGGAGAAGAGAAGGCCACAGCTCTCAGCCGGTGAGAAGTTGGGATCCCTCACATCCTATCTTCAGGAAAGCGGAGTCAAGCCACCCAGAGATGGTGGACGTAGCGCCAGGTGAGGATTTGGTTGAGGGCGAGGAAGATCAAAGCTAGAAGCCCGTAGCCCAGCTTCAGGATAGTGCCAAGATAGCCAAGCACCCTTTGGGGGATGAAGCTGAAATCGGTGTGTTTGGCCCAATGTACCAACGCCAACACCTGCAGGATGTGAACCGGCAGACAATAGCGGCTCATGCTTCGCTGGCCCAAGGGGCTCGTACCCGTCAGGGCAATGTAAAACATGGCCCAAGCAGCCAGATGAAATCCCAACCGCTCCCGCCAACACTGGCTTCTACCTGCCATAACTCCTGCCGCATCCATTAAACCTGTAACAAGCAGGGATCCCAGGGTGGCAGACACAAACAGTTGGCTAAGAGCGTCAGCCCACAGCCCAGGGTCTTTCATCGGTGCAGAAAGAGAGAGTAAGCTTTGCCAGCGTTCGGCGGAAAGGACATATGTGCGAGCTTGGAAAATAGCTTGATAATTGGCTTTCACGCCGGTAAAGTAACGCTGCATTTCCAGGTAGAGATCCCAGCGTCCGAAGCGGAGCTGACAGTAGAGAAAAAAGCCCAGGCCACCCAACAGAGCCAAGCTCGCTGCCATACTCGTCCAAAACCAACGGCGGGCTTGGGTTCTCTCCCCCGCTTTCAGGAGATTCAAAAAAGGGAGCAGCGCCACCGGCAAGCCGACAATCCGAGTAGCACTCATCACCAAGCCGTGGATCCCAGCCAGGAGCATCAGCAGGGGACGGCCCCCGTGAATTGACCAGTAGAGAAAACCCAGTAGGCTGGCCATAAACAAAGATTCGCTGTAGCCCACGACCAGGTAAAAGCTGGTGGGATAAAAGAAGATGAGCAAACTGGCCAAAATTTGCCAGAGGGGGGGAATTTGCCACCTGCGGTAAAGCAGGAAAAGGTAAACCCACATCAGCCAGCAAAAGAGCTGGGCGGTGAGGTAGAGACCCAGTTCAGGGTCAACTCCCACAAGGTGACTGATTGCGGCCACTGCCAGGGGATAGCCGGGGAAAAAAGCTACGTTGCTCTGCTCGTAGGCAATCTTGTCGAAACCCACAAACTGGTACCCCCGCCGCACAATGCTGAGATACCAATAGCTATCCCGCTGACTCAGGGCTGTGAAGGCAGAAGCATAGTCGCTCTCCTCACTCCAGAACGGGATCATGAAGATCTGCAGCACCGTCAAGGCCAAGCTGGGCAACAAGATTTGCCCTAAAAAAGGGGCAAGATGCTGCCGACCTCGCTGCAACAGATGACTGAGAGGAAAGCTCATCGCTGAATCTTTAAAGACGGAGATGTCACTTCGATTTCTTCTTGGTAATCATCTTGGTAATCATCGGCAAGGTTCACCTGCCAGAGGTCGTGGTTCCTTTTTGATCTCCACCCTAAGGCCCTGTGGATTCCTTGCCAAAGTCTAGGACTTTGCCAAAGTCTAGGACTTTTGAGATACCACTTGGTTCAATTGACACCCTCTAAGAGTGAGAGTGTAAATATTATAAAACGGCTCTAGAACAGGTCGAGAAACTTCCCCACCACCGGCCAATTCCCTGCCAAAACCTAGGACAATGAGGGGAGAAAGGAAAGGTTAGACTGGTGAGGCTGCGGCTGGAGGCTGGCCTGTGCTGTTGACCAAGGGCTTTGAGGTGGAAATGTACA
>NZ_JANSIA010000041.1:0-23268 GCF_047461835.1 Synechococcus sp. R60.1
GGGATCCAGGTGAAATTCAAGCACAACCTCAAAGCCATCCGGCCTGAGACTCAGGAAGCCATCTTTGAAGTCACCACCGACAATGGCAAAGAAGAGGTGAGCCTGCACTACGACATGATCCACGTGGCTCCGCCCATGAGCGCTCCGGACTTTGTCAAGCGCAGCCCCCTGGCCGGGCCGGGAGGATGGGTGGACGTGGATAAGGCAACGCTGCAGCACACCCGCTACCCCAACGTGTTTTCCTTGGGAGATGCCTCTTCTCTGCCAACGTCCAAAACGGCGGCTGCCGCCCGCAAGCAAGCGCCGGTACTGGCCGAAAATCTCTTGGCTGCCATGCAGTCGAAGCCGCTAGTGGCCCGCTACGACGGCTACACCTGCTGCCCCTTGATTACAGGCTACAACTCCCTGATCATGGCCGAGTTTGCCTACAATGCAAAGCTAGCCCCCTCCTTCCCCCTGGACCCAACGCGGGAGCGCTACTCCATGTACCTAGCCAAGGTGCATCTATTACCCTGGCTCTATTGGAACCGCATGCTCAAGGGCAAAAAGTTTGAGGCAGACATCTTCAAGCCCATCAACAAGCTGGTGCACCGCTACTAAGGCTCTCCACCCTCTCACCCCCAGCCCCTCTCCCAAGGGGAGAGGGGAGTTTTTTTACAGAGCTGGCTCGCTCTGCCGCTGTGTTGTTACTTAGAAACCTTGTTAGAAAAACTACTAAGTATTTCTTAACGTCAATAGCTTCTGAGAGGTGAGGTTTTGCCGTACAATCAGCCCAGGTCTCCGTGAAAACCGAGTAGACTAGGTAAGGAAGTTTCACTTAAGGTTCTGTTCTATGGATTGTCTCAGAGAAGACGAGCTTGGCTATCTCCTTAAGAGGCGGGAAGAAGTTATAGAGGAGCAGAGAGAGATTCAAACCACTATTCAGTCTTCAAGAAATTGGCGGAAACGAGACATTTTGTCTCAGGCAAGAAAGTGGGGCTGGGAGATTGTCCGTCGTCGTGCCAGACATCCCACGCAAGCTGTTCGCGGGCATTTGAGGGTTAGTATTCCTGGACATGGCGACGGCGATTTCCTGGGGGTAGGAATAGCTCATAGAGTCTTAAAGGAATTGGCAGAGCCTAAACTCACAGAACTACAGCTTCAAAGACAAGAGTGCAGCGACCAAATTGTTAACTTTCTCGTGGGCAGAGGTATTGAATTTAGTTCTTTGCGCGAGTTAGGTTTATTAATCGAGCAGATTGAATTTCTGGAAGAGCAAAACCTAAAACTTAAGCGTAGAATAGAAGAGAGCGAGGAAGTAGCTTTAGATTTGCTCGTCGAGAAAGAACACGAAAATCAGAAGCTGGCCAATAGAATAAGAGAGCTTGCAGAAGAGCAGCTGCAAGTCCAGGAGATCGTCAGCCGTGCCATTTTAGCTCTGAAGGAACTTAAACATATCTTTGACCAGCTTCAGAACGCGGTAAACTACATTCCCATTCCAGAGATTAGGAGCTCACTGCAAAGTTACCTGAACAGGATCATGGCTATTTTTAAGGCTAACCTGCCTTCTACGGGTTCTAGAAAGTTGCTTCAGAAGAACGAGCAGGATATTTATCAAGCGAATTTGGAGGATAACCATGGGTCTCATCGAGAGCCTTGAAACGGCAATCGCGGCCTCGCGTCGCAACTATATTGAGCTCCTTGAGTTGACAGGACAGCTTGTTGCCGAGCGACAGCAGCAAGGTCAAAGGAATTGGCTACGGCTGAATGCCAAGCCCTGGACAGCAGCGACCCTAAAAAAAGCTTTTGCTTCCTTTGCAGCCGCTCGAGCTTACTTTAGTAAGCGCTACGGCATAAAAGCAAGAGGGTGGAAAGCTTTGGCAGAGCAGGTCAATACTGTTGAGACAGCGCTGATTCACTTGGGACTGGCCGTTCGCGAAAGCCCTCAGGCAACCTCCCTTTTGGAGAAGAGTGCCCGGCAATCCTCCTCGATTTCTTGAGGGGATAGGCGTCCACTCTCCCTTTTTTCGCCGTTCTGGCTTTGTATCCCCAGGAGGGGGAAGTTTTTTACAGGCAGGCTTTGAACTTTTTCAATACCGCCCGATCCAGCATCAGCAGGGCTGCGCGTAACCCCCCCGAGTATCCCCAGAAAAAGCCCACCGGCAGATGGCCCTTGGGCGCTTCCAAGTTGGTTTTGAGCTCCCCGTACTCCAGCCAGCGGCCCTGGATCTGCCAGCCCACTTTCTCTCCCATACACTCTTCGCGGGGCAAGGCCGAGAAGGATCTCGAGCTGAGCCCTCCCCTTTTCTCCGAGTCACACTCCTGCCAGAGCTGCTTCTGGACGGTAAAGCCAAAGCGTCCATGGCTGGCCTGCGTCCAAAGTTGGTCGATTAGCCGCAGCATGGGGCAGGGGAAGGCCTGAACATCCTTGGGATCAAAAAAGCCCACTTGCGAGCGCCCAGCAAGCTTCAGCATCAGGGCTGTCGTCCAGCGATCCGCCTCCCCCCACTGCCCCGCTCGCAGCCGATCCCACAGACCTTGCAAGGCAGGGGCTGCTTCCCCCACCCACTCTGGCCAAGAGAGAGTTCCGGGCAGGGATCCCTCTCGACTTCCCTGCCCTTCTGGACAGGCTTCCGGGAAAATCAGGGATCCGGATCCCTCTTCTCTTCCAGCTTTTTTGGCAGTGGCAGGGGTGGGAGGTGCCACCAGTTGCTCTAGCTCTTCCGCCGAGTGCCGGGACAGGAGCTGTTCCAGCTCGTCTTGGGGTTCTGGAGGCTGGGCCAAGATCTGCTCCAGCTCCCTCAACTCTTGGGTGCGGATGGCTGGCTCAAAAGCAACCGGCTTCCTCCCTTGTTGAGAGGCTTCTGCCGGTAACAGTGCCAGCCACTCGGCCATGGTTTGCGGGCGCTCTTCTGGGTGGAGAGCCATCCCTTTGAGAATGGCAGCCTCCACAACCTCGGGAATGCTGGGGTTAAGGCTGCGAGGGGTATCCAACTGGCGGCCTGTGGCCCGCACTGGCGCACACATAGGCACCATCCCCGTCAGCGCCGTGTAGAGGGTTGCTGCCAAGGCGTAGACATCGGTGAAGGCGCCGCGGCGGCGCAAGCTGTCGTATTGCTCTAGAGGAGCATAGCCATCGGTGCCGTAGGAGGTGTGGCGTTGGATCAGACCTTGGGTGTAGCCGCGAGCTAGGCCAAAGTCGATCAAAACTGCCTGCCCGGATCCCTCCCGCACCATGATGTTGGATGGCTTCACATCTCGATGCAGGATCCCCTGTTCGTGCAAGGCCATCAGGGCAGATCCCACCTCCCGCGTCAGGCGCAGGGCTTCCGGCAGGGGCAACGGCCCTTTTTGCCGCAGAAGCTGGTGCAGAGTCTGGCCGCGGATGTACTCCATCACGATACACCAGCGCTCCTGCTCCCAGATCACTTCTTCCACCTTCACCACATGGGGATGGTGGCAGCGGGCCAGTTGCAGCGCCTCGTTCATGAAGTTCTGCTGGAAGCGGGGATATTCGGGATCCTCACGAAGGCTGTCGTTCAAAACTTTGATAACCACCTGGTCGGCACGGACGTTATCCCAGGCCCGGTAGGTAATGCCGAAGCCCCCCTCCCCCAAAACGGCCTCGATGCGGTAGCGTCCCCCCTGTAGTCTTTCGCCGACTGCCCAAGCCATATCTGACCCCCGCCTCTAGGGCCATTGTGTCACGGGGATCAGTAAATTGACGGCACATAATAAAACTGCTTAGAAGTCTACGGGCAGCACTCCAGTTTTCACCTGGAAGGTGCGCGCCTGTCCATTTCGGATGACCCGCAGCGTCAGCGTATTGCCCACCCCAGCGGCTTCCACCAACTGCTGCACCTGCTCGGCATCGCGGATGGCCTGCCCATTGATTTCAGTGATCACATCCCCCTCCCGCAAGCCAATCTCCTCAGCCGGGGATCCCGAAATCACCTGCCCGATCAAGACCCCTTCTTCCACTGTCAGCGTGGTGGGACGAGCGGGGTCGCGGTTGAGGCGCGCCACAATGTCAGGGTTGAGGGTGATCATGCGAATGCCCAAGAAAGCGTGCTCTACCCGACCATTCCGGATCAATTGCTCGGCAATGTCCATGGCGCGGTTGATGGGGATGGAAAAGCCGACGCTCTGAGCTCGCTGGAAGATGGCCGTATTCACCCCAATCACACGCCCTTCCGCATCCAGCAACGGGCCGCCCGAGTTGCCGGGGTTGATGGCCGCATCCGTTTGCAGGAAAGTCACCCGCTTGTTGACAGCCCCAATTTGCCCGGAGGAGCGCCCAACAGCACTGATGATCCCGGCAGTCACGGTATTGTCTAGGCCCAGCGGGTTGCCAATGGCAATAGCCCAATCCCCCGGTCGCACCAAGTCAGAGTTGCCCAAAGTAACCGTGGGCAGATTCTCCCCCTCAATCTTGATCACCGCGATATCGGTAACCGGGTCTGAGCCCTTCACCTCCCCTTCAAAGGTGCGCCCATCCAGCAGGTGAACCCTGACCCGCTCGCTGCCTTCCACCACATGGGCGTTGGTGAGGATCAGGCCACTGGCGTCGATGATAAACCCCGATCCGGTGCCTTCTTGCCGAAACTCCTGCGGCAACTGCGGTAGTTGATCCCCAAAGAAGCGGCGAAACAGGGGCCGGTTGAACAGTTCTGGGTTGACCCCCCTCGACACAGTGCGGGTGGCATCGATGCGCACCACCGCTGGGCCGACCTTTTGGGCGACTGCAGCAATAAAATTAGAAGGCCGGACGGCATCGGCGGGAGGGGCAGAATTCGCAGCCTCAGGGCGGGGCTCAGACCAGGGCAAAAGGGATCCCACTCCCTCACTGGCCCGTCGCGTCCAAGTGATCAGGGGAGTTTGCTGTAACCACTCCTGCCCCGCTCGAGACGATAGCCAGACCCCACCTGCGACGCCTCCACCAAACAGAGCCATCGCCAAAAGTGTGTGCCGTAGAATCCGCGCCATGCTCCCTCCCAAAGCTAAGCCGTATCGCCAAGACTCAAAAGGCGTGAACCCGATCCCCCGACTTACGCCATCAAGACCCAGTTCACTCCTGGTCTATTCTATCTATTCCTACTCTTTACTTTTGGATGTTCGGGGTATGTGTGCTTACCCTAGCAAATCTTGCGGACAGAGGCAGTGCTCGAAACGCCCAAAATGATCGGGGATCCGAGTATGCTCCATTCCTCCGAGCCGCAAGGGTGGGATCTGTGGCAGCGCCACCGCGCCTGGATGCAGTTGGCCTTGCGAGAAGCTGAGCAAGCGGGAGAAGCCGGAGAGGTTCCGGTGGCAGCTCTGGTGGTCGGGCCAGGGGAACAGCTGTTGGCCCTGAGCAGTAACCGGCGGGAACGGGATCGGGATCCCACGGCCCATGCGGAGATCCTAGCCCTACGGCAGGCAGGGCAACGGCTGGGAGATTGGCAACTGCGGGGCTGTCGGCTGTACGTCACGCTTGAGCCTTGCCCCATGTGTGCCGGGGCCATCAGCCAATCGCGGCTGGCTCAGGTAATCTACGGCGCCGATGATCCCAAGGCCGGAGCACTGCGCAGCGTGCTCAATTTGCCAGCTTCTGCCGCCAGCTTCCATTGCCCGGAGGTCATCGGCGGAGTCTGCGAGGCCGAGTGTCGCCGCCTATTGCAGCAGTGGTTTTGCCGCCGGCGCGGGATCCCCTCTGAGCCGGCTGAATCCTGACCGAGGGACTGGGGGCGGAAAATTCTGGGTTGAAGTCGTGCATCTGCAGGATGTTTTTGATACTGTCATAACGGGTTCGGCTGGCCCTTGCCCGGGATCCCGCACCAGCCTCAAAAAAGGCTTTCCGAGTGCGGGATCTCTTGAGCCCAACGGTGGCCGCTTGGGTTGTTGAGGGTGCGTCGGCCCTATGCCTGGATTCTCAAAACCCGACTTGTCCGGGATCCCTCGCCGGCTGTGATACTCTTTCCCAGAGGATTGGTGTGTGACTATTGCCCTCTCCTTCTCTCCTCTCCCATCAGCTTGGCTTAGGAGTATTGCCCTTCTGGTTTGGGCTTGGCTGTGCTTGACCTTTCCGGTGCAGGCACGGGTGCTGCTGCGGGTAGGTATTGCCGTCAACAAGCCCCAGGTCACCGTCGGCAGCTCTACCGGAGCCCGCCTATTGAATGCCCAGGGACAGCCGCTGGCAGAGGTGCAGGCCATGCAACCGCTGCAGGCCAGCCGTTCGGGTTCAGCAGTCAGTTTGGCCGGCCAACAGGGAGAACGTCTTTACCTACAGCCCACCACCTCCGATGGGTTAGTGTTTATCGACCAGAATTGGTACCGTGGCTTGGTGGAGTTGATCCCCGGCGAGCGTGGGGTGATTGCCATCAACCAAGTTGGCTTGGAAGACTACGTTTCCAGCGTGGTGGGCAGCGAGATGGGACACCGTTTTCCCATGGAGGCTCTTAAAGCCCAAGCCGTGGCCTCCCGCACCTATGCCCTCTACCACCGCAGTCGCCGTTCCCAGCAGCCTTTTGACTTAGGAAACGGGATTGATTGGCAGGTTTACAAGGGAGTGGCTGCCGAATCCAGCCGTACCCAAGCGGCTGCCCGTGAGACCGCCGGGCAGGTTCTCATCTACCAGGGGCAGTTGATCAATGCGGTTTTCCACTCCTCTGCGGGGGGACATACGGATGATGCAGGCAATGTCTGGTTAGAGTCGCGGCCCTACTTACAGGGGGTGCCGGATTTCGATCAGCACTCACCCGTGTTTAGCTGGACGGCCACCGTTCCTGCCCAGCAGATTCAGCAGTTGGCTGCCGGGATCGGTGCCATTCGTTCTGTGGAGGTACTGCGCAGCTCCCCGTGGGGACGGGCAATCACGGTGCGCTTGACGGGATCCCAAGGGATCAAAGATCTCAATGCCGGCGATTTTCGTCGGGCTCTAGGGTTGCGCAGCACAAAGATTGCCATTAGTCCACGCGGAGAGGCCGCCACTACAGCCAGCTTGGCTCCTGTGGCAGGGACATTCCCAGCTTTCTTTGAGATTCATGGGCGGGGCTACGGGCACGGGGTGGGCATGAGCCAGTGGGGAGCGGCTGGGATGGCCAGCCAGAACTACTCCTACCAACAGATCCTCAGCCACTACTACCGCAACACCACCTTGGCAGTGGTGGAAGGACGTTAGGGCTCAACTTCAGGGAGAAGCCAACAAAATCATCGATTGGTAGCAAAAGCGGCTGCAGTTTTTAAGAGCTTATGAGAAGCAGCATTTTAATTGAACCGGAGGGGTTCCCCAAGGGTTCGTTGGGGTTCTGTAGATTTTGTTAACTTTGAGTTAACTCTAACGTTGCACCATCTCTGAAGATAGACGGGCAGCTTCTGCCGGAATCGAAAGCTGGGCTGCCTGTGAACGCTGCTTTTGAAGGCTCCGCGCTGCTGTGGCAAGATCGGGAGAAGCCCTGGAAAATTTGGGTTACGTCCCCTGAAGATTTTGTAGAGATCTTGAATTCCCCCCTCAGAATCCTCAGGATCGGCTCAATAATAATTGAGATACGTTTACCAGCATCGACCTCTACCTCTTCTTTTTCGAGCCCATAACTTTAACCCCAGGTATCTGTCCTATGTCCATTGCCACCTTAGCTCCTGCTTTTCCCGAACGTTGTCCGGTGCTGCCGGAAGCGCTCACGCCCCTGTGCGAGATCGCCCGCAACTATTGGTGGACCTGGAACCCCGATCACCTCACCATTTTCCGGGAAATGGATCCCGCCCTGTGGGAAAAAACCTCCCACAACCCGGTGCGCATGCTGGAGGAGGTTTCCTACTTGCGGTTGGCAGCCTTGGCCACCGATGTGAACTACCTCAACACGTTGAACCGGATGGTGCAGTCCTATCGGCAGTACATGACGGCTGAGGATACCTGGGCCAAGCGCACCATGAAAACCTACGACTGGCAGCGTCCTATTGCCTATTTCTGTGCCGAATACGGCTTGCACGAGTCTTTGCCCACCTACTCTGGCGGGCTGGGTATGTTGGCTGCCGATCACCTCAAGTCGGCTTCAGATTTGGGGGTGCCCCTGGTGGCCGTCGGATTGCTCTACCGTCAGGGCTATTTCCAGCAGCGCCTGGACAACAATGGCTGGCAGGGAGAGCTTTATGAAGACTCTGAGTTTGAGTCTCTGCCGTTGACTTTGGTGCGTCAGCCGGATGGCAGCCCTCTGTTGGTGGAAGTGGCGATGCGGCAGCGGTTGGTGAAGGCGCGTGCCTGGCGGGCGGACGTGGGCCGGGTACCTCTTTTTCTGCTGGACACCGACCTGCCGGAGAACGACCCCATCGATCGCTGGATTACCGCCCACCTCTACGGGGGCAGCACCGATACCCGCATCGCCCAAGAGTGCATTCTAGGCATCGGTGGGGTGCGTCTGCTGCGCCAGTTGGGTTTGGATCCCATGGTCTATCACATGAATGAAGGGCACGCTGCTTTCCTGACGCTGGAGTTGCTGCGGGAGGAAGTGGCGCGGGGCACCCCCTTCGAGACGGCGGAGGCCAAGGTGCGGGAAAAATGTGTGTTTACTACCCATACACCGGTGCCGGCTGGCCACGATGCCTTTAGCCCCAATGAGATGGATGCGTTCTTTGCCTCCTTCTGGCCTCAACTGGGCCTGACGCGGGAACAATTTTTGGCCTTGGGAGCTCGGCGCACCGGGGATCCCTGGGAGCGCTTTAACATGACGGTGCTGGCTTTGCGGTACGCGCGGGCAGCCAATGGCGTAAGCAAGCTCCACGGACGGGTTTCTCGCGAAATGTGGCATGTGCTCTACCCTGAGCGATCGGTGGATGAGGTGCCCATCAGCTCCATTACCAATGGGGTTCACGCCCGTACCTGGGTTTCCCCTCTTTTTTGGAACCTCTACGACCAGTACTTGGGCCCCGATTGGCCGGAGCGGGTGTCAGACCCGGAACTGTGGGCCAAGGTGGAAGAGATCCCAGATGAAGAACTGTGGCGGCGCAAAGAGGCTCTGCGGGAGCGGCTGGTGTCTTTTACCCGTCACCGGGTGTTGCGGGCCCGGCGCAATCGCGGCGAAAGCAATGAGCGCATCCAAGCGGTCAACCAGTTGCTGGATCCCAAGGTCTTGACGATTGGGTTTGCCCGTCGCTTCAGCACCTACAAGCGAGGAGATTTGATCCTGCGAAATCTGGAGCGAATTACCCGCATCTTCACCAACAAAGAGTACCCTGTACAGATTATCTTCGCCGGCAAGGCCCATCCCCGGGATGAAGGGGGCAAGCGCCTGATCCAGCGGGTGGTGGAATGGTCCAACCGGCCTGAGGTGGCCAACCGGGTCGCCTTCATCGAAAATTACGATGCCTATGTCGCTCGCAATTTGGTGCAGGGGGTCGATGTGTGGCTGAACAACCCGCGACGCCCTCTGGAGGCCTCCGGCACCTCAGGACAAAAGGTGGGCTTCAGCGGGGGATTGAATTTGTCGGTGCTGGATGGCTGGTGGCCCGAAGGTTACAACGGTCGCAATGGCTGGGCTATTGGCCAAGAAATCGAAGGTCTGGATCCCGCTGCCCAAGACGACTTGGACGCCAACTCCCTCTACGACTTGTTGGAGTATGAGGTGATCCCCATGTTCTACGACCGGGACGAGCAAGGGATCCCGCGCCGCTGGATTGCCCGCATGAAGGAGGCCATCCGCACCCTCAACCCCGTTTTCAACACCGACCGCATGGTAGCGGAGTACGTGCTGAAAATCTACGAGCCTCAGCCCCTGGAAGCAGAGGCGAGCCGGACTTTGTTGGGTTCGGCTGTTGCCGGCTAGGGTGGACTCCCCCTCTCCCAGCGCAAATCATACAAAACATTGGGATCCCTCTCTCCTCAAGAGGAAAAGCAGGGATCCCAAGTTTGAGCTTGGGGACAAGAGACTAGGCGCCAGCGTTGACGGCCATAGGAAGCGTCAGCGGTTCTGGCTCCTCTTCGGGGGGCAGCATCACCACCTCAGAGTTGTCGATGATGGCCTGCAGCTCTTCCCCATCGATGGTTTCGGCCTCTACCAGGCGGCGGGCAATCCGATCCAAGAGGGCGCGGTTTTCTCGAATCAAGTAGGTAGCCCGTTGGTAGGCCTCGTTCACCAGCCGCCGCACCTCTTCGTCGATGAGGGCTGCTGTTTCCTCCGAGAAATCCCGTTCTGCGGCGATCTCCCGGCCCAGGAAAATGTTGGCGTATTGGCGGCCCAGGGCCACATTGCCCAGTCGGTCGCTCATGCCAAAGCGGGTCACCATGTTGCGGGCGATGCGGGCCACCTGCTGCAGGTCACTGGCTGCCCCTGTGGTGATCTCCGACTCTCCATAGACCACTTCTTCGGCCACGCGCCCACCCAAGGCAACAGTCATCATGTTCTTCAGATGGGCACGGGTGGTGAGCCCCATGTCGTCATCGCTGGGCATGAACCAAGTGAGACCACCCGCCTGGCCACGGGGGATGATCGTCACTTTTTGAATGGGATCGTAGTTGGGCAGAAGGGATCCCACCAGGGCATGGCCCGCCTCATGGTAGGCCACCAACTCCTTGCGCCGTTCGCTCATCAGCCGATCCTTCTTCTCCGGACCGGCCAACACCCGATCCACCGCGTCGTTGATCTCGTCCATGGAGATCTCGGTGAGGTTGCGGCGGGCTGCCAGAATGGCTGCTTCGTTCAGGAGGTTGGCCAAATCGGCACCGGTAAACCCAGGAGTACGGCGGGCCAACTTCTCCAAATCCACATCCGCAGACAGAGTTTTACCGCGGGCGTGCACCTTGAGGATCTCCAGGCGGCCTTGGAAGTCGGGGCGATCCACCGTAACTTGGCGATCGAACCGGCCAGGCCGCAGCAGCGCCGCATCCAGCACATCCGGGCGGTTGGTGGCCGCAATGACGATGATGCCGGAGTTGCCCTCAAAACCGTCCATCTCGGTGAGCAGCTGGTTCAGAGTCTGCTCCCGTTCGTCGTTGCCACCCCCCAAGCCAGCTCCCCGCTGGCGACCGACTGCATCAATTTCATCGATGAAGACGATGCAGGGAGCATTTTGCTTGGCTTGCTCGAACAGGTCCCGTACCCGCGAGGCCCCCACCCCAACAAACATCTCCACAAACTCGGAGCCGGAAATGGAGAAAAAGGGCACACCCGCCTCTCCGGCTACGGCGCGGGCCAACAGGGTCTTACCTGTGCCGGGCGGGCCCACCAGCAATACCCCGCGGGGGATCTTGGCTCCCAAAGCGGTGAAGCGCTCTGAATTTTTCAGGAAATCCACCACTTCTGCCAGCTCCAGCTTGGCCTGATCGATGCCGGCCACATCGTTGAAGGTAATTTGGGTTTTCGGCTCCATCTGCACCCGTGCCCTGGATTTGCCGAAGTTGAGAGCTTGGCTGCCTGGGCCATTTTGAGCCCGCCGCAGCAGGAAAAAGAGCCCCAGCAAGAGCAAAACCGGCAGGAAGAAGGTGCTGAGAATGCGCCCAAGTAGCCCCTCCTCTTGAACAGGGCGTACCGCCAGCTCCACCCCGTTGGCAACCAGGGTGTTCTCAAACTCAGGGGTAAGGGGGGGCAGATTCACCTGCACTTGGGTGGCGCGGTTGTTGATTTCTGCCTCGGCAATGGCAACTTGGCGACCATCCGGGGCCGTCTCCACCAAAACTTTGCTGACCTCGCCCCGTTCAACACGGCTGATCAGGTCGGAGTAGCTGATCTCCAAACGCTCAGCCGGGCGGGTACCCAAGAAGGTGGTGGCTAAAGAGATCAAGACGATGGCCAGTAGCGCATATAACCCCGCGCTTCTCCATTTCTTGTTTTTACCTTTCTGACTCACGGAAGTGTTTCCTCCCAAAGGGTGTTTTTGAATCGAACTCGCAGATGGTGACCTATGGGTAACAATCTGGGGTCGGGTGGGTTCTTGCAGCAACAGACTGTTAATTAATATTAACCTGACTGAGAGGGTTGCCGGGGATCCCTGCAATCCCGCTCTTCTGGCCGGGAGTTTGGGGATAGGATTGAGAGACCAAGGCTGGACCGTCAGTCAGAACAGGTGGTGTTTTTTCCATTCTCATTCCAGCTTGCCCAGGGATCCCTATGCTGACTCAACTGCGCGAACTGAGCATCACTGCCGACGGGCGCTATCTCAGGGATGAGGAGCTGCAGTTCATGGAGACCTACCTAGCCTCCTTTGACCTTCGCCTGAGCGCCTATCGCAAGATTCAGGCGGCGGAGGCCCAGATCATCCGGGATGTGGAGATGAAAATGCGCGCGCTGGATCCCTACTTGCTCATGCGAGGGGTGGAAGACTTCAGCAACAAGTGGAAGGCTGACACCGTGCGGGTTTTGCGCCTCTCGGCTTTGGCCATGCTCCTGGACGATGAGCAACGCTACAAAGATCGATTTCTCTACTGGTTCCAGACCTTAATGCGGGCCTTCCGCACCCAACGCAGTTGCGAGGCCACCTATCGCTTTCTGCAAGAGGTGATAGCCCATTACCTCACCCCCGAGGAAGCCAAGTTGATCAGGCCAATTCTGGAAACCAACCGCACGCTGCTGGGCCTTAACTAGGCCGCCGTCCCGGCGGGCTCTTCAGAGTTGGCCGGCTCAACCACCTCTAGCTCATCAGCTTGGAGATGCGCACGGAACTTGTTGTCAAACTGCACCTGAAAGGGAAAGTTGGCGCTGATCGGGCGGCCATTCCAATCTCGAAGCACGGCCTTCAGTTCCCCTTCCATACCTTTGAGGTCAAAAGGTTGATTGCGATGTTCCGGGTGGTGATAGACGATCACGCTGGTACGCACCCGCACCCGATCTCCAACTTTCATGTCTTGCCCTCCTAACAAGGCGGCCCACCACAGGAACCCACTGGAAACACTCTAGCTCAATCTCTAAGCAAACCTTCGAGATGTGGAGAAGTATGTGGAAACTGAAACAGTAGTTTGTATTTTCCTCAGGGTCATCTTCATGTTGGGAAGCCCCAGAACATCCCCTCAAAGTCAACCCAGAGAAAGCCCGTCTCAACCAATGGGATCCCTCTGGAGCCAACAGCGCCGCTCACTGGATCCCTGGATTGTATAGATGGGATCCCTATTGGGCAGGAGGCTGGTTTCGCCGGAAAAAGCTGCGTCTAGCCAATCTCAGCTTCCACCGGGATCTGGGAAAGAGAGAAGGCGACCTTTTGTTGCTCCACCAAGCGGTCGAATTCTCGCTCGAAGGTGACCAAAGCCCGGTTGGTTTTGCCCCCCAAGTAGAGCCCCGTCTCCGTTTGCAAAGCCCAGATTTGGCTGTAGCTGAAGTAGCTCATCACCACCCCCACCATCAACAGGCCAAATCCGAGATACACCGCAGGGATCCCTGGATCGGATTTAATTTGCAGTCCGGTAGCGCCGATCACCTCATCCAGATGCAGAGTGAGCGGGTTGGGGAAGCGTTGGGGAGCGACCTCGTCGAGGGCCAAGCTCATGCCTTGGCGCAGGGATCCCATCCATTGCCCTTCAGTGTCGTAGAGCAGGGCTGTCCCCTGCAAATCCGGCAGCAGCAGCGTGAGTCCCTGGCTCATGTCCGGCTGGGTGGGCACAAAAGCGCCCCAGAGTTTGTTGCCTGCCTCGGTGCGCACCGGCACCACCGGGATTTGAAAAGAGGGGCTGTTGTTGATGCGGATGCGGATGCTGTCGATGCTCCAATCGGCTTGGTAAAGGGTCACACCCCGGTAGGAGAGAGGATGGTTGACGGAAATGGTCTGACGTTTAACCTCCTGACCCTGATCCAAAATCGAGAGGTCGGAATAAAACTGCTTGACCCGGCCATCGGCAGCGTAGTCAATCCAGAAGCGATTGGCCCGAATTTGCCAGGTAGGCAAGTGAGCGCGAGCCAGATCCCCTGCTCCGGTCAAGTGTTGAATAGAAGCCACGCCGCCGCTGGGAATGAGTTCTTGGGCCTTGAAGCCGCTAATGCTGCCCCAAATCGCCCCCAGCAAGATCAGCAGCATGCTGACATGCACCAAGATGGGGCCGATCCTGCCGATTAACCCCTTGCGGGCGTAGAGGTAATGGCCCTCCTGAAACACCAGATAGCCCTGTCGACGCAACTGCTGCGGCAGCCCTTGTAAGGATTGTTGGGGCAGATAAGTCCAAAAGGGCAGGCGCTGAAAAGACTGCGGACGGGTGAGATAGCTCCAACGGCGAGCCACCTTGAGCATTGGCCACTGGCGCGTAAAGGAACAGGCGATAAGGCTGCTGCCGAACAGGATTAAAATAGCCAGAAACCAAGGGGTGCGGTAGACGTGATCCAATCCCAAGTTCAGGATCACCCGCCACGTGAGAAAGCCAAACAGGGCCGGATGCTCCGGATAGTGGGCTTGATAAAAAGCCGCCGTTTCCTCTTGCTCAATTACCGTGCCGGTGGCGCTCAAAACCGCAATCGCCAACAAAAGGCCGATGGCCAGGCGCAGATCCGCCAGCAGCGGCAGCAGCTCATGTCGAAAATACCGCCGCAGCGAGGAAGCCCAGCGGGCAAGCGGGAGAGAGTATATGACCATGAGAAGTTTGTCGGCTCAAGATTCAGATCGCTGCTCTTGCCAGGCAAGGTGCAGTTTTCAACAGGGTGCTGTAGGTGTAGCCCCATCTTAGCCTGCAGCAGCAGGGATCCCTTAGACCCAGGCCGACAGGATCGTTACGCTGCCGAACCCCACCAACATCACCCCACTGGCGTAGGTGAGCCAGCCCGACCAGCGCCGCAAGGCCAACAGTTGCTTCACCGCTCCGGTAAACACCCCCGCCAGGAGCAGGGGAAAGGCCAACCCCAGCCCGTAAGCCAGCAACAGCCCACCCCCTACCCATGGCTGCCCTGTGGTGGAAACCCAAGCCAGCAAAGCCACCAAAACCGGCGTACTGCAGGGAGAGGCCACCAGGCCAAAGGTTAACCCCAGCAACACTGCCCGGCCTAACCTGGGCCATTTCCCGGGGATCTCGAGGCGGTTAAACCCATCGGGAAAACGCAGGGGGAGCACCTCCAACAAGTTCAGCCCCATCAAGATGGCAATTCCCCCCGCCACAGTGGGCCCAAAGGATCCCGTTTGTCCGTAAACGCGACCCAGCAAAGCTGCCGACAAACCCAGCAGGGTCAGGGTAAAAGCCACGCCAGCCGCAAAACCCAGGGATTGAGCCCAGACCTGCAGCCGCCCTTCCCCAGCCGTTTCCTCAGAAGCGGGGGTGTAGCCGCCGATGTAGGCGATGGTCACCGGCAGCATAGACAGCGTGCAGGGGGAAAGACTGGTGAGCAAGCCGGCCAAGCCCACCACCAGCAGACTGACGGGAGAAAGGTGCTGCAGTTGAAACTGAACCAGCTCAGTTGCCCATTGTTCTAGGTGGTAAAGCCAGAGCTGAGCCGCATTCAACATAAGCTCAATCTGTCAACATAAGCCCAAGGTAGCATGAAGGATCCCCGAGCCCGTTCAAGATATCTTTGCTATCCATTCCCACCGCCCAGGTTGTGGAGAATTTCGCGAGGATGGTTGACGGGGAACTGCTGCCATTCCTGTTGAGCTCGTTGCAGCACCAGGAGCAATTCGTCCCACTTTTCGCCAGCGATCAACTGCTCTATCTGTCGCAGCTGAGCTTGGTAGCTGCTCAGGGCAGTCAGCAGCGCCTGCCGGTTGTGGCGGGCCATCTCCAAACCCAATTGCGGGATCCCTCCGCCAACACGGCTGGTATCGCGGAATCCGCTGCTGGCCAAAGTGCGGGCCAATTCCAGAATCGCGGGATCCCCTTCTTGGCTAACCGCTGCGATCAAACTGGCGCTGACCATAACTGGCAAATGGCTGATCCAGGCCACCGCTCGGTCATGGCGTGCGGGATCCGTGAGGACAGCTTCTGCGCCAACAGCAGCAATCAGTTCTTTCACCGCATCGAGAGCCTGAGGTTGGGTCTCGGCGATGGGAGTGAGCACGTAAGGCCGCCCCCGAAACAAGTCGGCTTCTGCCGCTTGGATCCCTTGCAGGCTTTTGCCGGCCATGGGGTGCCCCCCCACAAACCAGGGCCACAATTCGGTTGCCGGAGCGACGATGGGCTGCTTAACCGAGCCGACATCGCTCACCACGGTTTCTGCCGACAAATAAGGCACCAGGGCGGCTAGCGTGGTCAACACCTGCTCCAGAGGGGTACAGATCAGCACCCTTTGAGGGTCAAAGCGGGCCAACTGGGCCAACTCGGTTCCACAGCCTTGAACAGCACCCCGTTCCAGAGCCTGTTTGCAGGTGGCCGGGTTGCGGCTTATCCCCCAGACGGGATATCCCTTTTCGGTCAGTTTGAGGGCCAGGGATCCGCCAATCAACCCCAACCCGACAATGGCAATGCGCATAGTATCTCAGTAAGCCAGTGAAACTCCTTTTTGGACACCACCAACAACCGCTTCCAGGTGTAGTAGGAGGCTGCTCCCATAGCTCAGCGATACTCGCCACCGGCGGGCAAGCCTAATTCCTTCCGAAGCTCCCGCCGCAGCAGCTAAATTCTCGGCCAGGGACTGTCCACTTGTCCATTTTTAAGTCAATATAGGGGTAACATCCGGGCTTGCTTGCCCTGCGGATTCGTGGTAGCCAAACTGGCCTCCGACAGGAAAAACAAGGGCAGGCCTTGGATGTATTGGCAGGAGCTCGGCCCGCTGTGGACTGCTGTTGCGCCGAAGGGATCCCAGCCTTTCGTGCCGGCTCAGCGCAGTTCTTCTTCGCTTACTCAAGAGCAGGTGTCCCTCTTCTCAGCGATTCTCCAGAACTGTACCCATCGAGCCACTTTCACAGCGGGCTCGGCTTTTGGCCTGCGAGTTCCCGCTTTAACCCCCGTTGGGGAGCACTCTGTCGTTTAGGAGATTCTATGCCTAGTGAACCCAAAACCCGCAAGAGCCGTGAAAGCACTAACCCGCGCCCGCGCGACCGTCGTCGTGAATCGGCCAAAGGGAGCAAAGGGGCAGTCTCAGCCACCCATCTCTCCTTGCCGAAGTTAATTCAAGAGAATGCGGTGCTCCAATCTCGCAGCCAGTTGTTGTTGATGTACAGTGACTTCCAAACCGAAATGCCCAACGATGGCAAAACCGGTGTGGGCACCTGGCTACAGTCTCGACTCAAGGAGCACGGCATGCCCAGCCTGCTGCGTTTTGGCCCCCGCTCCCGCCCCCAGGTTTTCCGCCGCGATGAATTTTCCGAGTGGATTACGCTGGCTCTGGCCTCTGTTAACCCCAACAGCGATACTGCCCCCCAAGAGCACCTGAGCTAGGCCGGAAGGGGAAGTTGAGCGGTAGAAGCAGAGGTTGCTGGCCCAGGGATCCCGCCACGCCCGTTGAGGGAAGAGGGTGAACTGGGCTTTTCTGTATCCGGCAATAGCAGGTCGCGGATGAGGCGAGCTGCCGAGCGTTGCAACCAGCGGGAGGCCAATTGACGGCCCAGTTGTTGAGCTTCCGGTTTGGCAGCCACCTTGGCAACAATCGGCAGAAGCTGCAGCGGCTGAAAGCTCGGGTTGCTGCTGAGGAGTTCCCACAGACGCTGCAAATGAGCCAAGCCATCTGAGCCACCCTGGGATCCCGAGCTGGAAAAGAGCACATCCACTAGGCGCTCCCGCAGGAAAGCGCCCCGCTCAGAAAAGATAAAATCAACGGCCTTTTCCAGGGATCCCTGTAGGTCAAAATCCTCGCTGTTGACGGCGTTGCGCAGCAGGTTCTCCAGGCGGTTCCAGCGAAATTGCCCCTGGTTAAACAGCAGCTCCCGCAGAGATACG
The DNA here is from genome assembly GCF_047461835.1 of Synechococcus sp. R60.1. NCBI lineage: Bacteria > Bacillati > Cyanobacteriota > Cyanophyceae > Synechococcales > Synechococcaceae > Synechococcus > Synechococcus sp. R60.1. The sequence goes on from NZ_JANSIA010000041.1 coordinate 17,726, forward strand.
CGCAGCTCCGGGGCCGGGTCGGTGAGCAGGCGCTGAGCCACGTAGGGATAGGCCACGCTCAACACCTTAAAGTTGGGATCCAGGCCGATGGCGATCCCTTCCAGGGTGAGCAAAGAGCGGATGATCAAGGCGTAGTAGGCGGGAACTCGAAAGGGAAAGTCGTACATCACCCCCGAGAGCCGATCGGTGATGCTCTTGAAATTCAGTTCGGAGACCGATTTGCCCATCGCTTCGGCGAAGACAGCTTCCAGAGCAGGGATGATGGGAGTCAGGTCGGTATCTGGATCCAGGAACTCCAAGTCCACGTAGTCTTGGGCCAGCCCGGCAAAGTCTCGGTTTACCAAATGCACAATCGCCTTGATCAGGCCATAGCGCTGATGGGGCGCGATGGTGCTCATCATGCCGAAATCGATATAGGCCAGCCGCCCGTCGTACATGGCCAAGAGGTTGCCCGGGTGGGGATCGGCGTGGAAAAAGCCATTTTCCAAAAGCTGCTTGAGGGAGCAATTGACACCGATCTCGATCAAGTGCCGTCCATCCAGCCCCGCAGCAGCGATTTTGTCAACCTGAGTCAGCTTGATGCCATCAATCCACTCCATCGTCAGCACCTTGGTGCGGGTGTACTCCCAGTAAATTTTGGGAGCGTAGATGGAGGGGTGACGGTACAGCGCCAGGAACCGCTCGGCATTGCGGCCCTCCTGCGTGTAGTCCATTTCTTCGTAGAGGCGCCCGGCAAACTCATCGACGATGCCCACCAGGTCGCTGCGGATGCGGCGGAAAGTGCGTTTGGCCCAGGCGGCCAGGCTGCGGACAATATACATGTCGAGAGAGATGCGCCCAATCAAGTCGGGCCGCTGCACCTTGACGGCGACTTTCTCCCCGCTGTGCAAGTAGGCCTGGTACACTTGCCCCAAGCTGGCGGCGGCAATCGGTTCAGGGCTGATCTCTCGAAAGATTTTGTCTATGGGTTTGCCGATCTCCGACTCGATGAGGGCAAAAGCAATGGCATTCTCGAAGGGGGGCAGCTCATCCTGCAGTTTGGCCAGCTCCTCCAGAAACAGGGGCGAAACCAGATCGGGACGGGTGGAGAGGGCTTGGCCGATTTTGATGGCTGTCGGCCCCAATTCCGTGAGGATCTCCCGTAGCCGGGCCGCATGTTTCGGGCGATTCTTCAGTTCTACTCCCCGCCAGCGATCCCAAAACACCCAGGCCAACAAGCCCAAAAAGGGGGTGATCAACTGAAACAGGCGCCGCACCACCAGATCCCAGCGCCCTCGATATTGCTTGGCCAACTGCTCTGGGTCGTAACGCAAGCTTGGCTCAGGAACCACCCCCAGATCTGCCGGAGGGATGGAGACAGCCCCAGAACCCAAGCCATCCTGCCTCGCTGCTATTGTCACTACCGGTGTTGCGCCCATAGATGCCCCAACGGATTCCGTAACACATCTTAACTTGCTGGCTCAGCCTGGCGACCCTCGGAGACAGCCACCAGCCTGCTCGATTGGGTTTGAAAAGGCGGGACGAACCTTCGGAATAAGGATCTTCAGTCTTCTCCCTGAGGAGTTGACAGCAGCCCACCTCTGGGGATCCCCACCAAAACTAGAATGGGAAAACTGCGCTCTCTGCCTCTGTGTCTGGATCTCCCCCTCTACGGCCTGCCGAGCCGAGTGTGACCGGGTTTGCAGCCCTTAAGGCGCGCCACGTGCTGTTGGCCTTCTTGGTGATCAACCTGGGGGTAGGCTTGGGAGCCATCGCCTTGGCCCAGCTGTTTCATCTCCCATCTGACGATCCTCTGCTGGCCGACTTTGTCTATTGCGCTACATTTGTCCTCACCTGTATCTGGAGCTGGCGACGGGGGCAGCAAGCCCATCTGCAGATGAGACGGCTGTGGGGCAACTGGCGGGCTGCTATTCCCTGGGGATCCCTGCTGCGGGTGGTGCCGGCTTTGGTAGTGCTCTCCCTGGGCACAACTTTGTTGATGCTCTACCTGGTATCCCTGCCTGCGCCGGAGCTGGCGGAGTCGATGCTGCACTCACTGGGGGAAGAGGATAGGGAAACGGCCTGGCCGCAGATGTATCAGGGGTTGCGCTGGCTCTCGATTGGGGTGGTGGCCCCCATAACGGAGGAGTGGCTGTTTCGCGGCATCTTGCTACACCGCTGGGGCCTCAAGTGGGGCCTCTCCAGAGGTCTGCTGGCTTCTTCTGGGGTATTTGGCCTGCTGCACCCCAACCCCGTCGGGTTGACGGTGTTCGGCCTGGTGATGGGCCTGTTCTACCTGCAGACCCGCTCCCTGACCTTGCCTGTCTTGGCTCATGCCTTGAACAATCTCTTGGCTTTAGCGCTGGGATCCCTAGGAGGGGGAAGGATGGAACCAGCTGATCCAGTCGGGGCTTTCCACCTCTACTTTGGCCTGTTCTGTCTGGGGATAGCTGGGTTCATTTTGGTTCCCTTCGTCCGCTTCCATTGGCCGGAGCGTGGGGCTTGCTTGCCCTATTTCCTGAACCGCTGAGTATTGACTTCCTCACACTTTCCCTCCTGTCTGACGGACTTGTCTGACAGAAGAGCGCTGCCGTGGGATCCCCATGGGAAGTAGCGGAGGTTTGATTGATAAGGAATGCAAAGAAAACGCCAAAAACTGTCACTCGATCTCGGGAAAAAGCTGTGTGGATGGGGATATCCTGAAATAGGCAGCAACAGATTCCAGTGCAAAGTTTAGCTGTGGCTCGCTGGCCGATGGGGTAGTCGTTGGGCCGGGGGTCAGCCCAGAGGGTCAACATGGAAAGGCGGTCTTTTCTGCAAAAACTCCTCCTGGTTGCTGCCGGTCTTGGCCTATCCCCTGGCTGGTTGAGGGGCCGGGCTGAGCGATATGGGCAAGCTTTGGCGGCTGGCTCCCGCAAGCTGGCTGTTCTCATCGGTATTAACCGCTACCTTGGCGAGGGATCCGCGCTACAAGGGTGTTTGACAGATGTGGAGTTGCAGCGGGAGCTACTCCTCTATCGCTTTGGTTTTGACCCGGCAGACATTCTCACCCTTACCGATGGGGCAGCCACGCCGGCTGGGATCCAATCGGCCTTTGCAGAGCACTTGGGGGGTCAAGGTCACACGGCTGAAACGGTAGTGGTGCAGTTTAGCGGCTATGGCCAGTGGCGGCTGGGATCCGCGCCCAACTGTTGGCAGCCGGTGCTGCTGTTGTCTGGCTCTGAGGGAGTGGCAGCAATGGAGCTAGACAGCTTTTTCCGGCTTTTGGAAGGCTTGGGCACTGCCCAGATCACCACCCTTCTGGACTGTGGCTTTACCTATGTCTCGCCGTCGGTGCGAGGCAACTTGCAACTGCGTTCCCGTCCCCCAGCCGCGATCTCGGACTCCAAGGACTCCGTCCCGCTGGTGCGATCGGAGCCGCAGCGGGTTTGGCCGTCTCCGCCCAAGGGCTTGCTGATTTCGGCCACCACCCCGCAAGACTTGGCAGCAGAAGCCGCTTGGCCGGGATTCTATGCTGGGGTACTCACCTATCTGCTGACGCAGTACCTGTGGGAAACCACGCCTGCCACTCGTCTGCTGGTGGCCTTTAACCAAGTGGTTAGCCGGCGAGAGCTGGGCCTATTCGCCTGCCAACGCCCCACCTTGGAAGGCAAAGACACTGCTCGACACATCCACCCCTATTTTCTTGCGCCCACGCAGGCAGGGGTGAGCGGGGTAGTCCAAGAAGTGAAGGGGAATCGGGCTCAGGTGTGGTTAGGCGGGATCCCATCGGCGGCCCTGTGTGGTTTGCAGCCGGGTACTCTTTTGGTTCCCATTCCCGCCGATCCTTCCGCCTCTTCGCCGACGCCGCTGCTCATGCGTTCTCGCAGTGGGCTGTTGGCTCAGGTTCAGATGGCCAGTCCGGAAGGGCAGCTTCCCCCTGTGGGCACACCTTTGCGGGAGCAGCTGCGCGGCCTCTCCAGCACGCTCAAGCTTTTGGTTGGCCTAGAGGAGAACCTGGGCCGCATTGAAAAGGTGGATCTGACCAATGCCATTGCCGGCTACAGCTGGATGGAAACGGCCAACCCCCGCGAGCGACAGGTGGACTGTTTGTTGGGCCGCATCACCCCGGAAATGGCCACTGCTTTTAGGACTCCGTCCCGCTGGCGCGAACGGTCGGATACCCTGCTCAAGCCTCTGGAAGTGAACAGCTACAGCCTGTTCTGGCCGGGGCGAGAATTGCTCCTGAATTCCTGTGGCCCAGCAGGAGAGGCTGCAGCAATGGCCGTCCAGCGGTTAGCTCCCCGTCTTGCCCATCTGCTGGCTGCCAAACGTTTGCGCACCACCCTCAATGCGGTTTCCTCTTCCTTGGCAGTGGTGGCGGAGTTGGCTGTCAAAGGTAAAGCTGCCAATCGCGCCAGCGGGACGGAGTCCTTAGCTCCCTCGTTGGCGGCACGCCTTGTCCAGTCCGCAACTTCCGCTCCTGCTGAGGTGGGTATGCAGCGGTTTACGCGAGGGGATCCCTTGCATCTCACCCTTTGCAACAACAGCGAGCAGGATCTCTACGGCTACCTGTTGCTGATCGACCCGACCGGACAACTGCACCTGCTGGCCCCCCTGCCTCAGGACAACTTCACCACACCTCTTCGCTTGGAAGCCAAGAGCAGTTTAACTTTGCCACCCTTGCCGGAGGTCGATGGCGAGCTGCGCTCTGCTGTGAGCTCTGACTTGCTCACCTGTCATGCCCAAGGGCTGACGGAGCTGTTGTTTGTGGCCAGCACCCGCCCCCTGTCCGCCAGCTTGGAAGCCCTCAAGGCTATGGCCCGCAAACTGGGGGTAGCCCGTTCGCCGATGTTGCTCAATGGGCCGCTGGAATGGACGCAAACGCTCCTCGAGGAGTTGACTCAGCGTGCCTCCGAAGGGGATCCCGACTTGCGTTGGCTGGATCCCGCCCAATCCATCACCCTTTCCCTTACCTATTTGCTGGTTTAGCTCAGCAGCAGGGCAAACAAGCCACAGAGGGCAATACCATCGAAAACCCCGGCCCCGCCAATGCTGAGAATGCCTGAGCAATTGCGCCGCAACACCTCCGGCAAGTGCAGGAGATCCGCCCCGATAAGGGTACCCAAAACCCCGCCGGCAAAGGCCACCGCTGGCGCCTGATCCCCAGCCCAGAACAAAGCGGCCAAGGCTGCTGTAGCTGGGGCAATTAGAGGATTCATCTGAATGCCGATCCCGGGCACCACGTGGGAAGCATAGTAGCTGACCAAGGTTACCAGCGCCGTTACCGCCAGGATCAGCACGCTATCGGCCCGCCCAAATTGGTATAGGGCCAAGAGCACCGGGATCAGCCCCCCGCCCACGTTTAAGGCAATCACCGTCTCCTGGGAAAGCTTGGTCAAAGGGATCCCCCAGAACTGCCGCATCCACAAGCTAGCTAGGTCTTCTACCAGCGTCACCTCGCATTTCACCCGATAGAGGGGAATATTGACCGAGCTGCCCACCAGGATGGCCAGCAGCAGTAACAGCGCTCCCTCCCGCGAGAACCCCAGCTTTCCCACCGCCAGCGCCACCACATCCACTGC
>NZ_JANSIA010000042.1:0-22445 GCF_047461835.1 Synechococcus sp. R60.1
TCGCGGAACGAAAAGATACGAGCGTCGTAGGTAGCGAAGCCACCCTTGAACGCTTTGACGGGGCGGTTTTTCTGTTGGGCAACTTTACGGGCGCCGGCCAGCCGTCTGCAGACCTGCTGAGCCAAGTTACTGGACAAGCCAAACCGGGCTCGAATCTCGTAGTAGCAAAGGGATTGCAGCTTGACCGCGTTGACGATCTTCTCCGGCGTGTTCTGGTTGACCCAATTCAAGGCTTGGCCAAAAGCCTCCAAAGTCGCGTCCAATTTGGCGGCCTGCGACTGGGACACCTTGAGCTTGCAGGAGACGGTCAGGACTTGGGTCATGGTTCTATTGTGACTTCCGCATTCCTCCCGGCACTGACCCTACGGGTACAGTGCGGGGCTCCTGCGATTTCTAGCTGATGAGCTGCTATGAACTATAGGCCACGGAGGAGAGCGCCGGCTTATTTGACAATTGGTCAGCGAGAACGCTTGCCACAAGTGGCAAAACAAAGGGGTCTTTATCTCGAAGCAATTCTCGGAGCAGACAGGCTTTAGCCGCCCTACTAGGCTCAAAGCTGAGACCCGCTGTGCTCGCATTGTGAAAAAAGATGAACTCGAGATCCTCTAACTGCAGTAAAAATCTCTACGCCTACACCAAGCGCTACAGTAGCTTTCGGAATTACTGGGTGGTACTGTAACCCCGTACTTTCATGCCACCCCACTATGCTTGCACTGGCAGCTGCAATGACTGTAAAAATACAGCCCGGTCAAGTAAAAAGCCAAAAAGCTGGTTGGCTGCTTCTCCTGGTGCTCGTGGGAAGCTGCCTTGTCGGCTGTGGCTCTTCCGGCGGTACAGGCATTGAGCCGTCGGCTGTGGGATCCCAAGCTCGCCTGACATTCAATGGGGCTCTGACCCGCTCCTTTTCTGGTACGCAAGGGGAAATGGAGTTCAACATCGCCCTCCTGCAAGGCGGGGATCCGCCCCAGCCGGTAACCCAGATCTCCGCCGGCCAGGTCAGCTTGCAGGTCAACCGGGTAACCGATTTGCTGGGGATCCCGCAGCCGGTAACCTTGACCCTGACACCCACCCGGATCGAAAATCCCCCGCCGGATCTGCCTCAGCGGCCTTTGCTCATGGCTGATGGATGGCTCAGGCAGCCTGTTGGTCTTGGATCCCCAATCTCGGCGCTTCCTGGCTGTTTTTCGGCTCCTGGATCAATTTCGCCCTGCACCCCTGGATCTGGGCGCTATTCTGCGCTTTGACAACCGGGGGGCAGGTTTTGGCCTTACAGCTTTGGGGCAGCCCCTGCGCACAGCTCAGCTGTTGCAAGACTTCACCAGCGACAGAGAGCTGCTGAGACGAGGGGTTTTGCGTGCTGTTCCCGGAGGGAACACCGCCCTTTACGATGCCACGGTAGAAGCCGGGCGTTTCTTGAGCGACTTTCGGTCCACCGAGCGTTTCAACCGCCGCTTGGTGGTATTCACCGATGGGATTGACAACGAAAGCACCCGCTCCATCAACCAAACTACCCAGGAGCTGACAGCCCTGGCCAGAGAGCGAGGACAGAAACTCACCGTGTATGTGGTTGGGTTGGGGGTCGATTTGAATCTTCTGGAGTTACAGCGCCTGGCTGCAGCTACTGAGGGGACTTTTGTGCTGGCACGGTTTTCTGAAGGGCTGGAAGCTCCCTTTGCCAACTTATTCCCTGCTGCTATTGGGGAGCACCGCCTGCAGGTGAGGGTGCAAAGCAACGTTCCGCTATCTGCTGGTTCTTATCTTCTCAGCGGGGAGCTGAGGGTTGAGAGAGAGGGAAGCCGTTTTGTGGTGCCTTTTAGCGACGCCGTTCTCACGGTGGGATCCCGCTAGAGCACTTGGCACCCTTTTGACTTCATCTATCCACCCTACTAACTAAAAAAAGCGGGGCGATAAGAAGATGCTTCAACGACCAAGACTCTCCAAACGGTTTTGTCAACAGGCTGCCCTTGCCCTAGCTGCTCTGGCAGGCTGCCTAGCCCCTCTGTTGAAAAGTTGCGGTGGTACCTCCAGCAGCCCCTCGACTGTGGGGTCACCACCAAGGGATCCCGGCTCTGGCTCTGGCTCTACCTCTGCCATTTTGGGATTGGTGGTTGATCCCTTTGCTCAGCTTTGCCCTTCAGGCTCAACAGCCGCCCTTTGTTCGGGAGGGCCGCTCTTTTCAAGAGGCAATAAGGTTGAGTTGTTCAACCTAAGCTCAAGAGGGGACATTTTGTTGCCTGCCTTGTCAACCACTGCCTTGGAGGGCAACTTGCGGTTCACCATCCCCTTTTCCGGATCGATTACTCAGCCGCCGGGGAAATTGGTATCGGTTCAGTCCAATCTCCTGGGCCAAGGGCGTCAGTCCGGCCAGCCTACACCCCTGCGGGGATTTATTTTCAGCGCAGCCGTGGATGTTTCCCCTTGGAGTGAAGCCCTTTATCGCATCTTGCTGCGGGAGCGGGACAGAGTACCTTTCTCCAACTTAGCTCCTCCAGAAATTAGGGATCTGGAGAATATTCTGTTTGTCAGCGTACCTCTTTCCAGAACAGCCCGAGACCTGGAGGAAATCATTACGGACATTATTCGACAAGCGGATCAACTTAGTTTTAATCAGCTTCGCTTTGTGGAAGATCTCATTCGCGTTTGCTATGCCCCAGAAGGCGATCAATCGGATCAGCCCTGCCGCCTCCGCATTCCGGTGCCCCTACCTCCTGCACCGACGGACTTTCCGACACCTCGACCCACTCCTGCCTCTACCCCGACACCGACGCCGACGCCAACCAACTAGGTAGGAGAGCCGTGTAGCCATGCCCTTGGAGAAGTTGGTCCCGCTATTGCGGTCGCAAAAGCGTCGTGTAGCGATGACGGCTTTCCCCCAGGTGGAGTGAGCCAGTCGTGGAGATATCTATCGAGGTTTGACAGCGCTTGCCGCCTGTGACGGTGGGATGTCAGGCTGAGACAGGAGTGGTTTTGCAGTCGGTAGGAACCATGACGCAGCGTGCCCAAGGATTTTGGCAATGGGGATCCCTTTGCCGGATTGGCCTCTACGTAGCTGCTCTATTCTGCGTGGTGGTGCTCTGGGGGATCCCGGCCTTGGCTCTGCCCCAAGGGGATGCCATCACGGATCCCCGTACCCTGTTGCGGCGGGCGTTGCCTATTCAGGAAACGAAGCTGCTGGAAATTGATGAGGCCATCTCCAAAATCGACACCGACCTGAAGTACAACCGCTGGTCAGCGGTGCGGGGAGATGTGCGCCAGGTGGAGCGGCTTCTGGATCGCCATGGAGATTCCCTGCTGGCCAGCTTGCCTCCGGATAGGGTGGCCCCGGCTTCTGAACAGATGGCCGCCCTACGAGAGCAGTTGCAGGTGATCGGCCAAGCCAGCGAGCGCAAATCCAAAGGCAAAGAAGAGGCCCGCGCTGCCTACGACCGTCTAGTGGACGAGTTGGGATCCCTCGAAAACAACTGGGTGGGGGCTTTCCCCTACACAGTGCCTGCTGAGTATGCCGACAAACCTCAGCTCTTGGGGCGGGCAGAGGTGGAGCTAAACACCACCGCTGGGCGCATGGTGATCACCTTAGATGGCTACAGCGCCCCCATCACTGCCGGCAACTTTGCCGACCTGGTGCAGCGGGGCTTCTACGATGGCCTGACCTTTGACCGGGTGGAGACCTTCTTCCTGGCGCAGGCCGGGGATCCCCCTGGCCCTGCCGATGGCTATGTGGATCCGGCCACGGGCAAGGTTCGCACCATCCCCATGGAGATTCGCGCCAAAGGCGAGGTGATGCCCCGCTACGGCCAGACTTTTGATCAGATGGGCCTGTGGGATGTGGAACCGGCTCTGCCCTTTTCCGCCGAAGGGACGGTGGCCATGGCCCGCTATCCCGACGATCCCAACAGCGCCTCTTCTCAGTTCTTCATCTTTATGGCTGAGCCGGATCTCACCCCGGCGGGGTTAAACCTCATGGATGGCCGCTATGCCGTGTTCGGGTACGTTACAGAGGGAACGGAGGTGCTGCGCCACATCAAAGTGGGGGATCGGATTTTGAGTGCCAGATTGATTTCCGGCCAAGACAACCTCAAAACTGGAACCTAGAGGGGATCCCTTCCTTCCTGCCTAACCGTGTCGATAAGCCGCCGTACCGTCGCCGCCCCTGCAGAGGGCTGGAAGCGAAAGGGAAATTTGCCCCTGGCCAACAGGCGCAGACCCAAAGGCACCAAGCTGAGCAGCCCTTTGGGATCCCGGCCCACCACCTGCAGGGCAAAGCGGCGCTCATCTATCCAACCACCGGAGCGCACCAGTTGCACCAGAGTCTTGCGGTGGCGGATGGCTATGGGCAAGGACTCCGTCCGAATAGCGCGAACAGCGTGCTGGCGGGAACGGTCGGTGGGCAGAGCAGCGGTCTTGTCTGCATGGCGGGAGAGGATCCCCTGTTTGAGTTCGGTGATTTGATCCAGAGGTGCCACGCCCATCGGGCAGACGCTGTTGCAGTTCCAGCAGCGGGTACAGCCCCAGACACCAGCCAAGCTATCCAGAGCCTGCAGGCGTTGTTCCCGTTGGCTGTCGCGGCTGTCTTGGACGAGGCGGTTGGCTCTGGCCAGAGCATGGGGGCCGACAAACTCTGGGTTCACCTCTTTGGCATTGCAATCGGAATAGCAGGCTCCGCAGAGAATACAGCCACCGGCAGCGTTGAGATGCTCCCGTTCGGCAGGCAGCTGTAAAAACTCTCGCTCCGGGATGCGTCGCCCCGCCGTGCTGACAAAGGGATCCACCCGGCTGAGATCGTTCCAGAAGGGCTGCATATCCACCACCAGATCCCGCAGAACGGGCAGGTTTCCCAGAGGGCCGATGCGAATAGGCTGCGGCTGGGGGCTGCGGGGATCCAGCTCTTCGCCCACATGTCGGCCACAAGCCAAGGCTGCCCTACCGTTGATGCGCATGGCGCAACTGCCACAGATGGTGTTGCGGCAGTTTTTGCGGAAGGCCAAGCTGCCATCCTGCTCCCACTTGATCTGGTTGAGGCAATCGAGAATGGTGGCGCCAGGGGATGTCTCCAGCCAGAAGGACTGCCAGCGGGGCGGCTCCGGCGGCAACTGTCGGAAAATCTGAAATTCTACTCGCAAAGTGTTCTGCACCGCTGAAGGGAAAGGGGATCCCATCCTAGCTCTCTCCCTATTGCCCCGCAACGCTCACGCAAACAACGCGATAGCAGAAGTGGCTACAGCGCGCGGCTGAGGGCGCTCCCCGGCCCCTGAAACAACAGCCAAGAAATAAGAAAGTTGGTAACAAACACGCCCAGCAACGCCGTGACCACCGCATCGGTGGTGGAGCGACCCACCCCCTTGGCTCCCCCGCTGGTGGAAAGGCCCCAGTTGGAGCCGACAATGGCGATCAAAGACCCAAACACCATCGCCTTAAAACAACAGACGAGCAAATCCCAGGAGCTCAGAAGGGTTTGCGCCGAGTTGAGAAACACTGCAGGAGAGATGTTGTAGGCCGAAGCGCAGATGATCATCCCCCCCACCAGCCCCGTCAGCAGGGAGAGGATGGTGAGCACCGGCAGCATCAGCCCCGCAGCCAGCACCCGCGGGATCACCAGATAATCCACCGGATCGGTGCGCAACAACAGCAAAGCGTCGATCTGCTCCGTGACTTTCATGGTGCCCAGCTCGGCAGCAAAAGCGGATCCCACCCGTCCGGCCAAGATCACCGCCGTCACCACCGGTGTCAGCTCGCGGGCAAGGGCAATCGCCAAAACCCCCCCAATCAAGGAAGAGGCTCCGAAGTTGATGAATTCCCGCGCCAACTGGATGGTGAAAACGCCGCTGATCACCACCGCCGTAATCAGAACAATCAGCAGCGACTCCAGCCCCACCGCCGCAAGCTGATCCAGGGTGTTGCGACGATGGATACGGCCCCGCATCAGATGCAAAATCACCTGACCGGTCAGGAGAAAACTGCTGCCCACCCGCTGCAACCAGCTCATGGTTTCCGTCTCAAGAAGCCGTTATCGCTAGGCGACGCTTTGGCGACCCCGTTAGGGGGGCGGAGTCCTTCGGGGTTGCCGGCTCCGCTGGCAGCTGAAAGCTGGGCACAAACGAGGCCCGTGTCAGGGGTTGATCCAGGATCAGCCCCTCTCCCCCCAGCACTTCTAGGGCACGGCCTTCCACCGAGATCCACACCCGCGCGCCGGGGTTTTGGCTGGTGGCCGTGTAGAGCACCTGCGCAATCCGGCTCATCATCGCCGTGGATCCCCCCCCTTGCGTGAATTCGGGGGAGAAGTTGAGGAAAATATCGTCGCCCTCCACCCGCACATCCAACACCCGCGTCTGGGGGGGAATGGCCGTGGTGAGGTGGGGATCCCGGGGGCCGGCAATCAGCTCCTCCAAGGCCAGGCGGATGGCTTCTTGAGTGTCAAAGGCGCGAACCCTGCGCTCCTGCTGCACGTAGTCAATAGAGTTGTCAGCACTGGTCAGCCAATACAAGGAAAGCGTCTGCCGCGGCCCGATGCTGTACCACCAAGCTCCCCCCATCACCCCTAACCCCAGCAAGAAGCCAAGGATCCCCAATTGCAGGGCCCGGCCGCGACGTGGGCAGCGACGCCGTCCTCCCAACCTGACGGAGCTGAGCTGTGCGGTACGGCCTCCGTAGTGGCTCATCGCTGGCGATCCCCCTCTCTAACCTAGCTCTAGGGTAGCGAAGAAAAGCCCTCCCTGCCGGGGATCCCCCGTAGGCTGGACAGGCAAAAGTGCGGCAGCAACTGGGATCCCTTTATTTGTATGATGATAATGATTTACACCCGGCATTGCTGAGTCGATAACTGAGCACACAAGGAGCTGAGCCTCAATCATGGTTACTGCCACCGCTACTGCCACCAATGTTGGCTACATCACTCAGGTCATTGGGCCTGTGATCGACGCCGAGTTTCCCAGCGGCAAGCTGCCCGAAATCTACAATGCCCTCAAGGTGGAGGGCACAACCGAAAGCGGCCTGAAGGTTAACGTCACCTTTGAGGTGCAGCAGCTTTTGGGGGATAACCGCGTGCGTGCGGTGGCCATGTCCTCGACCGACGGCCTGGTGCGGGGCATGCCGGTGGTGGATACGGGCGCTCCGATTACTGTGCCGGTCGGGCAGCCCACCCTGGGGCGCATTTTCAATGTGCTGGGAGAGCCGGTTGACCAAGGAGAGCCCGTTCAAGCCCAAGAATTTGCCCCCATCCACCGCAGTGCGCCTCCACTTGTCGATTTGACGATTAAGCCAGAGCCCTTTGAAACCGGCATCAAGGTGATTGACCTGCTGGCCCCCTTCAAAAAGGGGGGCAAGGTGGGCCTGTTTGGCGGTGCCGGCGTCGGCAAGACAGTGCTCATCCAGGAGCTGATCCACAACATCGCTGAGGAGCACTCTGGCCTATCGGTGTTTGCGGGCGTGGGAGAGCGCACCCGCGAGGGCAATGACCTCTACAACGAGATGAAAGAATCCGGTGTGCTGGACAAAGTGGCGCTGGTCTATGGCCAGATGAACGAGCCACCGGGTGCCCGCATGCGGGTTGGCCTGACTGCCCTGACCATGGCAGAGTACTTCCGCGACGTTAACAAGCAGGACGTGCTGCTGTTCATCGACAATATCTTCCGCTTTGTGCAGGCCGGGTCGGAAGTGTCGGCGCTGTTGGGCCGCATGCCCTCGGCGGTGGGTTACCAGCCCACCTTGGCTACCGAAATGGGCAACCTGCAAGAGCGCATCACCTCTACCAAGCAGGGATCCATCACCTCGGTGCAGGCGGTGTATGTGCCTGCTGACGACTTGACGGATCCGGCCCCAGCAACCACCTTTGCCCACCTTGACTCGACGGTGGTATTGTCCCGCAGCTTGGCAGCCAAGGGTATCTATCCGGCGGTGGATCCCCTGGATTCCTCTTCCACCATCCTGCAGGCGGACATTGTGGGCGAAGAGCACTACAACACCGCCCGGGCAGTGAAGCAAACGCTGCAGCGCTACAAAGAGCTGCAAGATATCATCGCCATCCTGGGGCTGGACGAGCTGTCGGAAGAGGACAAGCTGGTGGTGGCCCGCGCCCGCCGCATCGAGCGTTTCCTGTCCCAGCCGTTCTTCGTGGCGGAGGTGTTCACCGGCTCCCCCGGCAAGTATGTGAAATTGGCAGACACCATCAAGGGCTTCCAGCGCATTTTGTCGGGGGAATTGGACAATCTGCCGGAGCAAGCCTTCTACTTGGTGGGCACCATCGAAGAGGCCATCGAGAAAGCCGAGAAGCTCAAGTCCAAGTGATCCCTCACCCCCAGCCCCTTTCCCACAGGAGGAGAGGGGAGTTGCCGATAGCGCGGCGACTGGGCTCCCCAGGGTTGAAGGGGGGAACGCCCTGGTGGCATTGCTGACTGAAAGCGCTCCCCAGACCCGGCAGGGCTCCTTCTTTTCGGGGGAGCCTTGGTTTTATCTACAGGTGGGACGGCTGCTAGGGATCCCCGGCGACAGGCCCGAAGCGATAGCCCTTGCCGTAGACGGCGTGGATCAATTCTGCTGCCCCGGGCAACCTGAGGCGTCGCCGCAGCAGGCGCACCTGGGCTGCCAAGACGTTGCTGCTGGGGGGATCCTCTCCGGCCCACACCTGCTCGTAGATCTGGTCGTGGGTGAGCAACTGGCCGGGATGGGTCATGAAGTACTCCAGCAGGCGAAACTCTTTTTGAGAGAGGTGGATCATCCGCCCCTGCCGGTAGGCCACCTGGTTCTCCCGATCCAGCTCCAAATCCCCGACCTGCAGGCGAGGGATCCCTTCTCCAGGGCCGGTGGCCCGCCGCAAGAGGGCTCGCACCCGCGCCAGCAGTTCCCGCAGCTCAAACGGCTTTACCAAGTAATCATCTGCCCCGGCATCCAGCCCTTCCACCCGGTCGTCTAGGGTATCTTTGGCGGTCAAAAACAGGATGGGAGTGGTGCCATCCACCTGCCGCACCCGCTGACAGAGGGAAAGCCCGGAGAGCTCCGGCAACATCCAATCCAAGACCAGCAGATCGTAGGGCAGAGCGGGGGACTTTTGCAGCAGCTCCCAGGCCCGCCCTCCTGTGTAGGCGACGTCCACCGTGTAGCCCTCTCGCCTCAATTGCTGGGCCAGAGAATCGGCCAACTCCACTTCATCGTCCACCAATAAAATCCGTGCCATAGGACTCCGTCCCGCTAACGCGAACACCTCAGGACTCGGTCTCGCTGTTGTCTTGGAAACAATGTGGAGCGCTGACGTACTCAGAAAAGGACTCCGTCCCGCCAGAACTGGAGAGCGGCTCAAGCTGCAAGGATAGATCGTAAAGGCGGCGCCGCGTCCAGATGGGGGATCCCTGCAGACGCTGGGCCAACCGGCGGCTGGCTGCGGAGCGGGATAGGCCCTCGGCCAGCAACCGGGCCATTTCTTGGCGAATTTCCGCTTCCGAAGCACCGTCTCCCAGCCCGTTCAAGGACTCCGCCCCGCCCCTGGCAGGGTTGTTGCTTTGTAACGCTGTCGCGACGGGGCCGCGAACGGCACCCACATATCCCTCAAGCAAGAGGGTGAACTCCCCTCGGGGCGGCTGAGCAGCGCAGTGCTCCAAGGCTGCTGCCAGGGATCCCCGCCAGAAGGACTCGTACAGCTTGGTCAGCTCCCGCGCCAGCACGATCTGCCGCTCTGGGCCGCAGTGATCCAGCAGATCCTGCAGAGTTTGGCGCAGGCGATGGGGGGCTTCATAGAGAACGACGGTGCGCTCTTCTTGGGCCAACTGTTGCAGGCGGGCCTGTCGCTGACTGGGTTTAAGAGGTAAAAATCCCTCGAACACGAATCGTTCTGTGGGCAGGCCCGAAGCGGTCAAGGCCGCAACAGCAGCTACCGGCCCCGGCACAGGGATCACCGGGATCCCGGCCTGAATGCAGGCGCGCACCAACTCTTCTCCCGGATCGGAAATGGCGGGGGTGCCGGCATCGCTGATCAGGGCCACCGACTGGCCCGCCGACAGATACTTCAGGAGTTGAGGGATCCGCTGGGCAGCGTTGTGCTCGTGATAGCTGATGAGGCGGGCGGAGATTTGAAAATGTTTAAGAAGCTGGCCGGAGTGGCGAGTATCTTCTGCTGCCACCCAATCCACCTCGCGCAGAACCCGCAGCGCCCGCAGGGTGATGTCTTCGCGGTTGCCGATGGGGGTGGCCACCAAGTAAAGGCTGGCGGTGGGGTGTTCCATCCCGAGCTCCAAGGCTGAGCTGCCGATAACCAGACAATAGCCAATTAGAGCAATTAGAGATCGCCTCGGATCCCCAGATTAACCTCTCTTGGCCGGTGCCCCGATACCCAAGCATCTGCCTTTCGCGGTAGCGGGACGGAGTCCTTTCGCGGTAGCGGGACGGAGTCCTTTCGCGGTAGCGGGACGGAGTCCTTTCGCGGTAGCGGGACGGAGTCCTTTCGCGGTAGCGGGACGGAGTCCTATGGCAGGATCGAGAAGTGCTGCGGAGAGGGATCCCGGTGCGCTTGACAACGCGGGCCACCTATAGCATCAAAGCTTTGTTGGATCTGGCGATGCTCGGCTCCGGGCAAATGGCTTCGGTGCGGGCCATTGCCGAGCGACAGGGGATCCCAGCTCCCTACCTGGAAAAGTTGCTGATTGAGTTGCGCCAGGCCGGCTTGGTTTGTTCCCAACGGGGGGCCCAGGGAGGCTACCGGCTGGCACGGGCACCGCGGCGGATCCCGATTAGCGCCATTTTGGCGGCAGTGGGAGAATCCTTGGATCCTCTCATGGACAGTTCTAATCCTTCAGCCGTGCATCCGGCGGAGCGGCTGGACTGGGTGACGGAAGCCCTGTGGCAGCGGATCGCTCGACGGGTGCAGCAGGTGTTGGAGGAAACCACTCTGGAAGATCTGTATTTTGATGCCCGGAGCTGGCAAGCGGCTCAGGATCAGGAGAGTGGATTTGTGGTTTGATCGCGTTAGCGGGACGGAGTCCTTTCGCGTTAGTGGGACGGAGCCCTTTCCCGGCGGCTGGCTGTTTTTTCCGGCCCAACCGACTGCCGGGCTGGTGCTGGCGGCAGCTTTGGTATTGGATTACCTGCTGGCGGATCCCTGGGGTTGGCCTCATCCGGTGCGGGTGATGGGGGCTGTAATTGCCTGGGGACAAGGCTATATCCTCAAGCACTGTTCGACTCCGCAAGCACAACGGTGGGGCGGGGCAGTGCTCACCCTGGCTCTGGTGGGGGGATCCTACGGCATAGGCTGGGGGCTGGTCGCCATTGGCAATGCCATCCATCCCTGGGCAGGGATCCTCATGCAGGTAACCCTCATGGCCAGTTGTCTGGGAGGGCGCAGCCTGCGCTTTGCTGCGTTGGAGGTGTTGGATCCCTTGGAAAAAGGGGATCTGCCGGAGGCCCGTCAACGGCTCAGCCGCTACGTAGGGCGGGATACAGAGCACCTGACGGAGCCGGAGATTTTGCGGGCGCTGATTGAGACGGTGGCCGAAAATACTCCCGACGGAGCAACTGCCCCTCTGTTCTACGCCTTCTTGGGAGGGGCGCCCTTGGCCCTAGCCTACAAGGCCAGCAGCACGCTGGATTCGATGGTAGGCTACCGCCATCCCCCCTTCACCCATTTGGGCACAGTGCCGGCCCGCTGTGAGGATGGGCTGACTTGGCTGCCCTGCCGCCTGACGGTGCTCACCCTGGCCCTGCTCAGCCGGGATCCCTGGGGGTTCTGGCAGCGGTGTCGTCAGGACGCGCAAGCGGATCCCAGCCCCAATTCGGGGTGGAGCGAAGCGGCTTTTGCCTGGCGGCTGCAGATCCAATTGGGGGGAACCAATTTCTATCAGGGGATCCCGAAGGTGAAACCCAAATTGGGGATCCCAGCTCGCCCCTTGACCCCGCAAGTGGTGCGGGAAAGCTTGGGACTGCTGCGACAGGTTGTATGGATTTGGGGGAGTTTGATGGTGGGAGCAACTCTCCTGTTGACCGTTCTGCAACTCATGGTCGTTTATTTCACCCCCTAGGATGAACTAAACAACCGGTTGCTTCCTGCTTCTACGACCCTTACCTAGCTGAGCTTTTGACTCAACCCCGGCAGAGGAATCTCCACAGGCGCAACTTCCCCCAGAACTTGAGGTAGAGTTAGCAAAGCTAACTAGATCGGCGGCAACAAAAACCGTAGCTGCTGTCAACCTGCCGTGAACCTAGAACCGCTGAAATAAACAATGATAAAAACAGCAGCTGCTACAGATATCAAGCACAGGGCGGTGGGGCATCCCGTCCTTTTCGCGTCAGCGGGACGGAGTCCTTGAAGCTCGCACTCTCTCGCTTTAGCGGCGCGGAGCGCTTTGCGTCAGCATGAGTGCGGGAGTTATGTCACTTGTGCAACCGTTTATCGCTGGCTGAGCCGAGCAGACCTCACGACAACAAAAGTCAAGACCCGCAAGCGAAAGACAGACTTGGCTGCCCTGCAGCAAGACGTAGACCAGTGCCCAGAAGCTCGACTAAAGGATGGAGCCCAGCGCCAGAGCAATACCCATTAACTGCAGCATTGACAATATCCGACAATATCCAAACAACAAAAAGGCCCCCTTTCGAGGGCTTTTTTGAGGATACTGTTGCGCCGTTTTACCGTGGTTTTCGACCTGGAAAATCCAGTATAGGATACCGGGGATGATTGTCGATAGTTTCCAAATCAAGTTTGGCTTACTGCTCTCACATCCACTTCCCATCCTAATTGTCGAAGGGTATAGATCGCAAAAACATAACGGCAGTCACCAACGCCGCAGAATCCTCTCCCAATCATACCCCATTTTTGGGGTGTGCCCGTCAAGTGCTCACCAAGGGCTAGGATAAAAGACAGCTTGACGGGTTGCTGGCCATGCTTGGTTCCTGGTTAGACAACATCTACGGCGCTTGGTTTCTGCCGGAGCGCACCTTTCGGGCGTTGCGGGAACAGCCTGTTCTCTGGCAAGCCTTTGGGGTGGTGGGGCTGCTCAACGTCCTGGATGCGATTCGCCGCTCTGGGGTAAGCCTGCCGAGCATGGTGCTGGCGGTGCTGATGGGATCCCTGGGCTGGGTGGGTTTGGCGGCTTTGTTGCAATTGCTGGCCTTTTGTTTGGGTCGGGCTGTCCCTTCCTTTTCAGCGCTGCTGTGCTTGACGGGGTTTGCCGGTTTGCCGTGGCTGCTGCTGGGGCCTGCTCAATCGTTGGGTGGGGTGGTGGGATCCCTGCTGGGCTTGTCAGCTCTGCTGTGGTTTGTGGTTTGGCAGGTGCGGGCAGTAGCTGTAGCGCTGGATTTGGAGTGGTGGCGCCTGGTGGGCCTGATCCCATTGGCTTTCCTAGGGGGGATCCTGTCCCTGAGCTGGCTGACCAGCAGCGTTGTTACTTTGGCTTCCTTGGGCTAAAGCTTATAGTTGTTTCAGGTTAAGGTGAAACGCCTAGGCTACTGATCGCGCCAGCGGGACGGAGTCCTTGAAAAGCCTTCCGGTTCTGCGTATTGTTGCTCCGCAACGCTATTGCTATGCCTACGGCACCCTGACGGGAACCGCAACGCTATTGCTCCGCAACGCTGACACGACGACGCGAAGACGCGACTAACGTTCTAGGTGTGGGTGCAGCGTCCTGGTTGGAATTGAAATGATTGTAATTCTCGTTGAATCCCGGCGTGTGGCCAGGGATGCTTCCCTGGAATTAGCGGGGCACTCGCTGCAGATGCGGCTTTTCCTCCGGCAGAATAGCGCCTTCTACGGGGCAGACCTGTAAACAGATGCCACAGTCGATGCAGGTGGAAAACTCAATCCAAAAGTAGTCGGTGCCTTTGGCATTTTTGGTATCGCCGGGGTGGATGCAGGCGACGGGGCAAGCCTCTACACAGTCGGCCACACCTTCACAGATATCGGTGACAATTGTATGCGGCATGGATCCCTCCCAATGATTGCTCTAAGTCAAATTCTAAGTGCAGTTGCCACAAGGTCAGCCTTGACGTCGCCTGCGCTTCCTATGCTTTTGACTTTTTGATTGAGATGCGCGACATTAGCCCAAAGCTGTCTGAAAAAGATGGGGCTTATATCTCAGTTCTAGGGTTCATTTTAGGCCAAAATTGCTCCCCAACGAAGAATTTTCCGGATTGTCGCTTTTTCTGACTTTGTCTGGGGCCTCTCAGCACAGCGCCAACATGTGGGAGGTCAGAGACAGTCGGCAAACCGGCTCCCGCCGCCTCGAGAGTTCTTTCTTGCCAAAAATGCCAAGGGACATACTCTGCTGTGACCTGGGTTTTAACCGAAAGATAGGATGATTTGGCATAAAACAGGGGCTAAATCTCTCTGGGATCCCGCTCTTGAGACTGCCACCAACGGCTGAGGGGCCAATACAAAGCGGGTGCCCAGAGGCTACTTAAAATAGCAGACGTGAGGGCATTGCGTTGATGGTTCCACCAGATGCTCTCCAGAGAACGCGAACCGTCGCCGCCGATGCTGCCGAAAGAGTGAAGGGAGTTCCCCAATCCATCCAGCAAAGTTTGCATTCCCGCCGGATCCAGGCCCTCGGATCCCTGGGAGGCGGCAAGCCACATCCACTGCAGCGCCATCAGGGTTTCGGCAATCACCACCATACCAAAAACGATCAAGGCCACCGAGATAAAGTCTTCTTGCATGTAGCGTTGTTTTTGCAGCTTGGCGGTGAGGATCCCGACTACGGCCAGCCCCAGCGCATGGGTAGGACAAGGGCTGGTCAGCGCATCTTGCAGAAAACCCAGGGTGACCCCGGCAACAGCTCCCTGCCAAGCTTTACGCCGCACACTCCAGCACACCACCCAGATCAAGGGCCAATCTGGGGTTAAGCCTGCCAGCTCCAAGCCCGGCCCGCGCCACCAAGGGGCCACTGCTGCCAGCAATCCTGATAGGGCAGTCACCACCCAGTTGAGGTGAGACTTGAGCTTAAGAATCAGAGGGTTGAGCATAGCGGTAGATCAAGGCCCATTCCAAGAGGCCCAGCGGCGCCGACAGTTCGACAGTGGCTTGGGGGGCAGGGCTGGCATCCAAGTTGACCGCTCGAACCGTTCCCACCACCACCCCGGCTGGGTAAAAGCTGCTCAGGCCCGAGGTCACCACCACATCCCCCACCTCTACTTTGGGAGCCTTGTCGAAAAAATCCAAAATGGCACTCTGGGTGCCCGTACCCCTCAGGATGCCCATGTGTCGGCTGCGACTCAACATCACCCCAACACGGCTGGTGGGATCGCTGATCAGGAGCACTCGGCTGGTGTTGGGCGTGACCGACTCGACTCGCCCGATCAACCCTCCCGGCGCCATGACTACATCTCCCACCCTGACTCCATGCCGGCTGCCGCGGCTGAGGGTGAGCTGTTGCCACCAGTGATCGGCGCTGCGACCCACCACGGCTGCTGGGATCCCCGCTTGGGGCATTTGCTCGGTAAATTGCAGCAGTCGCTTCAGCTCGCGGTTTTGGTACTGCAACTCGGCTACCAGGGCTTGCAGCTCACGGTTGGCGGCCTGGCTGAGCACCGCAGCGGGATCCACAGGCGGACGGGCTGGAGCAGTGATCCAACTGTACAATTCCACCAACAGGGATCCCTGGGTTTGGCGCAAGCCCAGCGCTGCCCCCATCGCCAAAGCAGACAGGAGCAACCCCAGGCTATGGCGCCTCCACCATTGGCGTAGCCAATTCAAGCAATACCTCTCCAACCCACTCGACTCACAGCTTAGATCAGGGATGGGAAGAAACTCCTCTAGCCCTTGAAGCTGCCGCTCAACACTCGACCTAGGGTTTTGAAATCCTCCAAAACTCGCCCTGTACCGAGCACCACACAACTGAGGGGATCCGGGGCAATGTGAACCAAGATCCCGGTTTCATGGCTGATCAGGGCATCTAGACCCTTGAGCAAGGCTCCTCCCCCGGCCAGCATGATGCCTCGGTCGATGATGTCGGCAGCCAATTCCGGTGGAGTGCGCTCCAGGGTGCGCTTAATGGCTTCCACAATCACCGAGAGGGGCTCGGCCATGCTCTCGCGAATTTCGGTGCTCTTCACCGTGACGGTACGGGGTAAACCCGAGAGCAGGTGTAACCCGCGCACTTCCATGGTCAGTTCCTCTTGAATTGGGTAGGCGGAGCCAATCCGAATCTTGATCTCTTCAGCGGTGCGCTCCCCGATGGTGAGGTTGTGAACCTTTTTCATGTACTGGGCGATGGCCTCGCTCAGTTCATCTCCCGCTACCCGCACCGACTCGCTCAGCACGATCCCCTGCAAACTGAGGACGGCTACCTCAGTGGTGCCGCCGCCAATGTCGATGATCATGTTCCCAGTGGGCTCTTGCACCGGCAGCCCGGCCCCGATTGCTGCTGCCACCGGCTCATCCACCAAATACACCTCCCGCGACCCAGCTTGGAGAGCGGCTTCCATCACCGCCCGTCGCTCCACCCCAGTCACACCGCTGGGGATCCCAATCACAATGCGGGGAGCAATCAGGTACCGGCCCTCGTGTACGCGGTGGATGAAGTGTTTTAGCATCATCTCCGCCGTGTCGAAATCGGCAATCACCCCATCTCGCAGAGGACGCACCGCTACAATGTTGCCGGGGGTACGGCCCAACATTTTTTTGGCATCTTCCCCCACAGCCAGGGGTTGCTTGGTGTTTTGGTCGATGGCGACCACAGAGGGCTCTTGCAGGACAATGCCTCGCCCGGCCACGTAGACCAGCGTGTTGGCAGTGCCCAAATCAATGCCCATATCACGGGAAAATCGGCTGAATAACCCCACGGTAAGTCGCTCCAGTCTTGATTTGGGAAGAAGCAGCAAGCTTTGGTACCTACTATAGTCTAGTTCTGCAAGAGAATCTCCCCCGAAGAGTGGGAATCTGCTCCAGAGAAACCGGCTATGGCTGTATCCCAGCCAGCTGTGGAAGATCGAATTCGCCGCTAAGGTGCAATCCTGTTGTGATTCGGGATCCCTCGTGCCTAAGGTTGCCATTGCTCCAGCCGGCTATCCGGCCATCGCCCCCTATTCTCCCGGCGTGAAGGTGGGCAAAATACCCTCTACATCTCGGGCACATTGGCCCTGGATCCGGAGGGCAAGACGGTGGATCCGACATCGCCACCCAGACTCGCGTGGTGTTGGAGCTGAGTGACATCCTCCCGACGCTCACCCTGCGGGTACAGCGCGGGGCTTCTCGGCAGTTTAGCTAAGATAGACCAACCCGGTCTTTTGGCGGTTGCGATGCAGCTCTCTGGTGCCTTGGTTAGCGTGGCTACCCTGGACTTGCCTCGTCTACAACGCTTCTATCGGGATCTCTTGGGGATCTCTCCCCAAGTCCAGCTCCCGACAGAGGGGGATCCGGTGTACGTAGAGTTTCGTCTGCCAGGGTTGCGGCTGGGCCTCTATCGCAGCCGTCATCTCGATGGTGGTGCCCAAGCCGCAGCGGTGAGCCTCTGCCTGCAGGTGCAAGATTTACAGGGATCCCTGACAACACTGGAAGGGTTGGCGGGAGCTTATCAGCTCTCCATTTCCCCCCTGCGGCAAGCCTTTCATGGACAGGAGGTGGATTTTCGGGATCCCGATGGCAACCGGATTGTGCTGCACCAGCCCTCTGCTGCTTTTGAGGAAGCGACGGCCTGGGATCCCCAGGGTTAGATTCGCCAGAGATAGATGGTGTAGGTGTTGATAACATCCGATACAGTGGTGGTGGCGGTGGGGAGCCAATCTCCCATGTCGAAGGAGTGGGTGACCAGACGAGCGCCGGGCCGAAGCTGGGAGCGCAGCTTGTCTCGGATCAGCAGGTGGGAGCGGGGCAGCAAATAGCAGCTCACCACCGTCGCCGGGGTTAAGTCCAGAGTGAGCAGATCCTGCTGGAGAAAAGTAACTCGATCCTGAACTTGGGCTTCTCGGGCCCGCTGTTGGGCTTCCAGGATGCGCTCCGGGTCGATATCCACTCCCATGCCCTGTGTGCCAAAGCGCTGCGCCGCCCGGATGAGAATGCGGCCATCCCCACAGCCCAAGTCGTAGAGAGTATCCTCGCTCCCCACCTGGGCCAAATCCAGCATGGCATCGACAACCAAGGGCAAGGTGCGCACATAGGGGGCCAAGCTGATTCCCTCTGGACTTTGCGGGTTGGGCTGGCGTTGGAAGAAGGGATCCCTGCCCACCGAGTTCTGACCCAGCTTAGGTTTGAAACCGCGGGGCACCAAGGGTTGATTCCGAGAAGAGCGGTTTTCTCTGTTCATCAAATATTCTCATCAATTTCCCATCAGTCTATCAACCTGTCGCAGTACAGAGCCCCTGCCGTTCTACTGGGTGGAAAGTCACCGCCAATTGCGTCGGCTCAAGTACAGTCTACTAAGGGGTTATGGGATACACCTGTATGGTCATTTTCAACAGGAATGAAACATCTCCGTTCCATTGCTCTCTAACTCCCCTCTCCCTCTGGAGGGGCTGGGGGAAGCGGCGCGGAGCGTCTGGGCAGCGGCGGGAGTATCTCAATCGAGTCTGGAATGACTATGAACCTGCTTGTTCTAAACCTCACTGGGGTCAAGCCTCGGAAACACGATTTTTATACCCTTTTATATCCCTTAATTTGTAACGGGCTGTATCTCAAAAAATATCTTGATTCAACAACTTAGCCAGGCGTTCCAGCCCCTTTTTGACTTGGCGGGAAACGGTAACGGCACTGATCCCTAGCCGCTCTGCCGTTTCTTTTTGCGTGAGGTCATAGAAGAAGACAAATTCCAAAATCTTGCGGGTACGTTCCTCCAGCTGAGCCAAGGCATGCTGTAGGCGAATGCGGTCTTCTTCGGCCAGTTGAAAACTGCGGTAGCGCTGATCCGGAACGACCTCCCCCAAAGCGACGCTGTCTTCCTCGGTTTGAATCGGGGCATCCAGGCTAAGCAAAAGGCTGTTTTGTTGGGCCAGCTCCAGCTCTCGCCATTCCTGCTCCGTCAGTTGCAGGGCTTCCCTCACCTCGGCCTCAGAGGGAGAACGGCCCAACTCTTGCCGCAGACGGGCAATCACCTTCTTGGCTTGTCTTTGCAGGGTCGTCCAGCGGCGTGGGATCCGCATGGTGGGGCTTTTGTCCCGCAGGTAGTGTTGAATTTCTCCGCGAATGTAGGGCAGGGCAAAGGAGCTAAAAGCCAGGCCTCGGCTGATGTCAAAGCGTTCGATAGCTTGAATCAAACCCAAACAGCCAACTTGCACCAGGTCGTCGTACCCCTCATTGCATTGGTTGCGCCAGTGGTGGGCCTCTTTGCGCACCAAGCCCAAGTTCATTTCCACCAGCCGGTTGCGCAGGGCTGGATCGCGATTCTGGTGGTACAGCCGCAACAGTTCGGCAGTTCGGGCTTTAACATCCTCACTAGATGCCATAGATCCACATGCGGCTGGGAATCCGGTCTTGGCCAAAGGCAATGGAGGGGGGGCCGCCGGTCGCCTCAGGGAGACGGAGTTCTTGGGAGAGGTCAGGCGAGGGGCCGTTATCATGGACAACCCTTTACCGATTTGCCGAAAATAACTGTAGAACAAGCACTCAAGGAACTCGAAAACCATTCAAAGGTTGAGGATCCCACCCATAACCAACACCCATCCAGTCAAGAGACGCTTTTGCCCAGCCAGACCCTGCGCAAGCAGGTGCTACAGGGCTATAGGGATGGCGTTAGAAGCACAACCGGACACTGTTGAGATTTGCCAAGAGCTGGAACGTTCTTAGTTTGACCAGGTTTCTTGACCCAAGCAACAGCATCTCCACGGAAAATCGGCGGGTTTCATCGGCAAAAGAGCGCAATTTTCCCGTAAGACCCAACGAAATTGCCGGATTTCTGTTGTTGGCGTGCTCTCGTGGTTATTGGTGATTGGGTCAGGTTGGCGGTGAAACAGCCTGTGCATTCCAGCCTCTCCTCTCCTTCTGGGAGGTGAGAACGTCAAGAGGCTGTTCGTGACAGCGGCGGGGGGTTCTTGGGGGGATCCGTGCCGGCAAGGGCTGCCAAAAAGGATGCAAAACTCGGCTCCTCGCGAATGAGGTAGAAATAGGGCTCAGAGGAGAGCAAGGGGCGGTAGCATTCCGGCTCCAGGCGTAGGGCTTGCTCCAAAGCTTGTAGGGCCTGAGGCACTTGGCCTTCCCAGGCGTAGCAGCAGGCTTTGGCGTAGTGAGCCTCGGCATTGCTGGGATCCATCTGCAGGGCCCGATCAAAACTCTGGATGGCCAGCTCGTAGAGGTTCAAGTCCATCAGCACCAGGCCGCGCTGCACCCAGATCTGAGGGCGTTTGGGATCCTGCGCCAGGGCACGGTCATAGCTGTTGAGGGCCTCCATCGGGTTGCCGAGGCGGTGGTGGGCAAGGGCATGGCCGGCCCAGAGAGAGGCCGATTCGGAGCCCAGTTGCAGGGCTCGTTCGTAGCTGGCCAGAGCATCGACGTAGCGCTCTAGGTGAAACAGAGCCAGGCCCCGACTCTGCCAAACTTGGGCATTGACGGGGTTGATGGCGAGGGCTTTCTCGTAGCTGATTAGGGATCCCTGCCACCGTCCCAGAGAGGCTAAGGTTAGCCCGTGCAGGTACCACGTTTCCGGGCTGTCGGGGCTGAGGGCAAGGGCCCGTTCGTAGGCACATAGGGCTTCTTCGTAGCGGCCCAATTGCCGCAGCGTGTTGGCCTGGTTAAAGCGGGCCTCAAAAAAATCCGGTTTCAGCCGCAGAGCCCGCTCATAGCTGGCCAGAGCTTCTTGATGGCGACCGAGATCGTCCAGCAGAGAACCACGGTTGTTCCAGGCTTCGGGGAAGTCCGGCTTCAGCTCCAGGGCGCGGTCGTAGCTGGCCAGGGCAGCTTGGGCTTGCCCCAGGTGGTCGAGGGTGGTGGCGCGGTTGTACCAGGCAATGGGATCCTGCGGCTGATTTCCCACCGCCTGCTCGAAGGGCTGTAGTTGAGCCGCCTGTTCCGCCGAAAGGGCAGATGGGTCAACCGCCGGGGCCGGCGAAACGGCTGTAGATTCTGGGGAGGCAGCACGCCTCTGCCGCCGCAGCCACCAGGCCCAACCCCCGGCCAAAAGCAACAGGCTCGCCCCCAGCACCAGCACGCCCACGTCGGTCGGGGCAATCACAAACGGCATGACCCACTTCCTCTTTTCTGCGCGCCTCTACATCATCACCAAAAACGGCAGGGGATCGCTGGGCCCTGCCGGCGAGATCAGCTCAATGCGCTTTTCGCCAGGGTAGGTGCTGGGATCGATCTCAAAGGTAACCGTCAGCGCCTCGGCGTTGGCCTGCACCGGTTCCTTAGAGCGTCCCAAGGGATCCCCAAAGCTGACTCGGATCCCTTTACCCGCCGGGCTGACTCGGATTTCCGTCACCTGATCCAGATGGGATCCCTCTAGGGTACAGACGATTACATCCCCGACAAAGGCCTCCAGAGGCCAGCCCCGCCGCACCACCGGTTTGGACATGGTTGTCGCTCCCACAGGCTTCTGCATCTCAGTTTAATTTTTCATTTTCCCCTCCCTGCTCCAGCCCAAAACGGCTTTGGTGGCAGAGAGGCTCTCCCCCCTTGGGCCGGATCTCCTGCCACCCCTGTAGAGAAGAGGGAGTTGGGGAAAGGGCAACGGCAGGCGCTCGCAGCAACACCTGGCGGTCTGGGCCCACGCTCACCAAGCGGGGCATCTCTCCAAGGCTATCGGCCACCGCAAACAGCACCCGCTCTCGCGCCTGGGGATCCCAGCCCAGCAGCTGCGCATACCCCAGCGCCGGCGGCGGATCCCAGATTTGCACCGGTGGGATCCCTGTCGAGCCGGTGGGCAAGGGCCAGACCACCGCCCGATCCCAGCTCAAATCGGTCTGGAACCAGCCTTCGTACTCCCGCGCCAGCAAAGTGTTCCCCTGCCAGGCTAGAGGCAGGATCATGGCAAAATCCAATGCCTCAACGGGGTCGTACACCGACCCTGAGGCTTGATAGATAACCTGCAAGGCCCGAGTACGGGTGTTCTCGGCAAACAACACACTGGTCAACCGACCAGCCTGAGGCGTGGCCACCAAATCTAGCCGTGTGTACACCTGCCACTGGGGATCTGGCGCCGGCAGGGGATCGCTGCGCAACAGGCCAACCACCGTGCATTGCCGTTGCCGGGCTTGCTCCTGCAACCCATACACCCAATCCCAAGGGATGGGCAAAGTAGGGGGAGAGGAGACTCCAGGGGCAGCCGGCGCCATGTCCCTCGCCCAGGCAGCGCTCCCCTCCGCCCAGCCGATCCAAACAGCCACAAGGGCTCTCCCCAGTTGCCACAGCCAGTTTTGCCTGAGCCAGCCCCCCATCTGCCTCACCTTCCGTCGTGACATACTCCCGCACTCATGCTGATGCAAAGCGCTCCGCGCCGCTAGCGCGAAAAGGACATTTCCTGCGCTTGAGGACTCCGTCCCGCTGACGCGAAAAGAACGGGATGCCCCACCGCCCTGTGCTTGATGTGGATGGCCGCATGGTGGTCGCGTCC
>NZ_JANSIA010000043.1:0-22157 GCF_047461835.1 Synechococcus sp. R60.1
TTCTATCATAACTTCCGCATTCCTCCCGACACTGACCCTACGGGTACAGTGCGGGGCTCCTGCGATTTCTAGCTGAAATTGCCCGTGCCCAAGGGATCAACTACTTTCTGCTCTCTTTTACCGACCTGCTTGGGATCCAACGGGCTAAGCTGGTGCCTGCCTCAGTTATCGACTTCATGGCAGAGGGTCAGGCTGGATTTGCCGGGTTTGCTGCCTGGTTGGACTTGACTCCAGCGGATCCCGATGTGTTTGCCCAGCCGGAGCGCGAGCGCTTGTTTCAACTGCCCTGGCAGCCGGAAGTGGCCTGGATGCCTGCCGATCTAGTCCAGGTCAACGGGGATCCCTTGCCACAAACCCCCCGCTGGGTGTTGAAGCAGGTGTTGTCCCAAGCAGAAGCTATGGGCTTTCAAGTCAAGACGGGGATCGAATGCGAGTTCATGCTTCTGTCGCCCGAAGAGTGGGCCATTTCCGATGAGCGCGACCAGCAGGCCAAGCCCTGCTATGACCAGCAAAGTTTGATGCGGCGTTTTTCGGTGATCCGGGACATCTGCGATGGCATGCAGAAGCTGGGCTGGGATCCCTATCAAAACGATCACGAAGATGCCAACGGCCAATTTGAAATGAACTGGCGGTTTGACGATGCCCTAGTTACGGCTGATCGCCACGCCTTTTTCAAATACATGGTGAAAAACATTGCCGAAAAGCATGGCTATCGAGCTACCTTCATGCCCAAACCCTTTGCCCATCTGACGGGCAACGGCTGCCACACCCATATTTCTCTTTGGCAGGGGGAGCAAAACCTATTCGCCGATCCCCAAGGGGAATTGGGGCTTTCTCAACTGGCCTATCACTTCATCGGCGGGGTGCTACACCATGCACTTGCTTTGTGTGCCCTCACCAACCTGACGGTCAATTCTTATCGCCGCCTCAATGCCCCCGTCACGCTCTCTGGGGCCACCTGGTCTCCCAACACAATCAGCTACAGCGGCAATAATCGCACCCACGCCATTCGGATCCCGGATGCCGGGCGGTTTGAACTGCGTTTGGCCGATGCTGCTGCCAATCCCTACCTTTTGGCTGCCGGTCTCATTGCCGCCGGTCTAGACGGGATCCAACACCAACGGGATCCTGGCCCCCGCTGTGACAACAACGCCTACACCGATCCCCTCCCCAATGCCCCAACGTTGCCCGGCTCTTTGGTCGAAGCCCTCAACCACTTAGACCAAAACACCCTGTTCCGCAGCAGGCTTGGGGATCCCTTTGTAAATGCCTACCTCAAGCTCAAACGCCAACAGTGGCAGGAATACAACCGTCAGATCACGCCCTGGGAGCGGGAAACAACCTTGGATTGCTAGCCCGGTAGTTGTTGTTATCTCGTTACACCTTGAGAGAGGGCTTCCAACTGGCCTGGAGTGACCCTAAACCTGGGCCAACTGGTGTTGAGCTGCCTGCCGCATCACCTCTACTGGCACAGGCTTGCCTCCCAGCCAAAGCGATAGAGCCTTGGCCCCCTGGTGAACCAGCATCTCTAGTCCACTGATGGGGGTATGTCCCAACTCGGCGGCCATCCGCAGCAGAGGAGTGGGATCCGGCACATAGATCAGGTCGTAGACGATGGCACCCGGAGACAGCAGGCACAGTTGCTCCCGGCTCAGGGGGGAAAGCCCTTGACCGGCGGGGGATCCCGGCTTGTGCATGCCCACGGGGGTGGTGTTGACCAAAAGCCGCGTCTGAGACAGGTAGCAATTCAACTCCGCCCAGTTCACCGTCTCCACCTGCGGCCAGGTCTGTTGCAAGGCCAGCAATGGGTTGGGGGATCGCCCCGCCACCCGCACCGGCCCCAGCCCCAACTCCAAACAGCCTTGGATGGCCGCCCGCGCTGCCCCCCCGGATCCCAGAATGAGAGTAGGGATCCCTTTTTCCAGACCCAGCAAAGGCTGGACAAAGCCATCGATATCGGTATTGGTGCCCGCCCACCCGCCCTCTGGCAAGGGGTAAACCGTATTCACCGCCCCCACCGCTGCTGCCCGCGATTCAATCTGATCGAGCAAAGGGAGAATGGCCTGTTTGTGAGGAATCGTCACATTAAACCCCCGCACCCCAATGGCCGCCAGCCCTGCCACCGCCGCCGCCAAGTGTTTTGGAGCCACCGGAAACGGCACATAGCAATAGTTTTCCCCCATAGCTGCCAAAGCAGCATTGTGCATGGCTGGGGATAAGCTGTGGGCCACCGGATCCCCGATTAGACCGAGCAATTGGGTGCTTCCCGAAATCCGACCGTCCACCGGCTCAGCCAACTCCTCAAGGGATCCCTTAAGCCACTCAAGATTTAAAGACGATTTAAAAACTACTGAGACTCCGACTCAACCCGCTGTAGAGTTTGCCGGTAGCGATGGCGCCAGCCGGCCAACGATTCTTCCGAAATGTGGTCGATCAAGGTGCTCATCTCCGCCAGGATCTGGTAAACGCGGTCAAAGCTTTGTCGGGTTCGCTCTTCCTGTTCCGGTTGATGGATCTGCACCATGTATAAGCTCATCTTGATGGTTTGCAGGCGGTTTTTGCCCAAATCTTCTAGCATTTCCCGAATTTGCCCGATTGCCTCCCGCCTCACCTGTCTCTGCCGCCGTCGCAACAGCCAAAAGAGGATCCCATGGATAACCCCCACCAAAGTGGCGCTGACCGCCGTTGCCGTTTCTAGCGAAAAAGCGCTGCGGCTGGCCACAAAACCACTTAGCAGAATCACCCCTATTCCTACCGCCGTCAAGATGAGCTCAATGTTGTTTAGGAACCATCTTCCTGCTGGTCTCCAGATCCCAGATCCGGCCACTTGACCCTGAAGAATGCTCGCCATGGCCTTTGGCACCTCCTTTGTGTCTCTCCCGTCGTTCGCTCAGCCCATCGCTACCTGCTCAGCCGTCCCAAAGCCAGGCGCGGTCTTCTGCGGCTCAGTTGACGCTTCAGACAAAGCTGCCGGAGTTTTCGCCGCCGCAAGCGCAAGGGTCTGCGGGCCAGGGATCCCGCTGTGGTTGACTCCGGTGCAGGAGCCTGCATCTTTCGACTCAGCTCTTGATGGTGTTGGCGGAGATCCTCAATCTGCCTGAGGCGAGTCTCCAGCTCTCGGCGCAGTTCGGCGTTTTCTTTTTCCAGACGCTGCAGGCGTTTCAGCAGCTCTGAGGACTCCGTTCCGCTGACGCGGTCGGAAACTGGGATGGGATGGGGAGCAGTCACCACCGAGCTGTGCACATTCCTGCTATCTCGCATAGCCTGGGCAGCCCGACGCAACAGAGCCACCCCCTTGGGATCATCGCTGTCCATGAGGCTGGCCGCTCCAAACTGGAGCTGTACCGGCAGCGCCCGCCCATTCACCACAAAGGGATCCTGAATCATCCGCTGACAGCAGCGTTCGGCAGCCATTTGCGCAGCAGCCAAGGTGCTCCCGGAGAGCAGAATGATAAACTGCCCCTCGTCGTAGCAAAACAGGTCGTCTCCATCGCGCAGGTTATTGGCCAAACGCTCCCTAAACAGTTTGAGCAGATCAGCCCGACCGTCAGCATCCAGCCCTTGTGCCAGAGAACCGAGGTTGGCCAAGCGCAGCACAAACAAGCTGAGGGGTTCCGATTGGGCACGGGCCTGGGCCACCCGCAGCGGCAAACGAGCCACCAAATCCTGACGGTTACCCACCTCCAAACCAATCGACTTGGGGGGAGAGGGAGGAGATTTTTGCCCAGTTTTGAGCAGATATTGCTGGCGGCGACTTTCTACAATGCGCAGCCCTGCCCGCACCCGCGTCAGCAACTCTGCAGCCTGAAAGGGTTTGGAAAGAAACTCATCGGCGCCTGCCTCCAAAGCCCGCTCCATGCTATCGTTGCCCTCGCGGGCAGTCATAATGATGTAGTACACCCAAGCATATTCCGGCAGTTGCCGCAGTTGACGGCACAGGTCTAGGCCGTTCAGGGAGGGCATGACCCAATCGGCAATGATCAGATCTGGGGGTTGGCGGCGAATTTGCTCCAGCGCGGAGAGGCCATCCAAAGCATAAGAAATACTGCAGCCCTGCTTGCCCAAAAAGTTGGACAGCATCTCTGCCACCATGTAGCTATCATCCACGATCAGTACACGGGCTTGCAGACTGCCGTCTTGACTTCTGCCAGAGACGAGTTTCGCCTTCTCAGGCGCAGGAGCTGCACTAGCGCTCTCCGGTCTGGGATCCATAGACAAACTGAGGCAGGATGGCGAGAAAATCCGGGAAAGCAAACTACCCGCAACTTTCCATCGCTATTCTAATGAATGTGGTATCTCCATCGTTATTCTGATGCGGTAGCGAACAGCAGCCGCTTCCACTTTGCCGAGTTGGTTAGATGGATTGAATCACTCTTGAATCACTGAGACTTCGCTCGTCCAGAGCCGCTGTCTGTTGCTGCCCAAGGCTTGCTCTGACCAGAAGCCCTTTGGCGGGAGAGCTGAAATCTATGTGGTGAACATTTGTGAATTATTCGAGGCAGCAAAGCAGAGGCTCAGTAACGGAGCTCGAGGGTGACTTGGGCGCGCACGGTTTGCTGTCCCCCCTCCACCGGTGTGGATGCCGTTTCTAGACGGGCATAGTCGGCGCGGGCAAAGGGGATCGGCGGCGGGATCATGTAGCCATCGCTCTGAATCTGGATGCGCTCGACGGAACGGATGCTCAGGTTCAAGACCCCCAGCACATCCTGGGCTTGGCGTTGGGCATCTTTCACGGCTTGGGTTAGGGCGCGGCTGCGCGCTTCCAACAGGGTGGCATCGTCGGCCCGGAAACTGACCGATTCCACCTGGGTGGCTCCGGCGGCCACAGCTTCGTCCAGCACTTGCCCAGCTCTGGCCACAGGCACCTCGAATTGCAGACTGTTTTGCCCCTGTACACCCGTTAGGCGAGGTTGGCCATCCCGATAGTCGTATTGCGGGTAGAGGGAAATGCCGGTGGTTTGTAGAGCGCCTACTTGCAGCTCCTTGAGGCGATTGACCAGCCGCTCTGAGCGTTCTGCCACCTGTTGTTGTACCGATTGCGCCGTCTCCCCCTGGATCACCACCCCCAAGCGAATGAGGGCAATGGAGTTCTCCACCGAGACCGATCCCTGCCCTGTAACCGTCAATATTCGGGATCCCTCAGCGGGACTGGCCATCGCTCCACCTCCGGCGATTATGTTCCAACCCAACAGGGCCACCGCCAGTACCAGGCCCAGCCACGCTACCCCCTTCAGCCCTTTCCAACCCCTGATCCCGTTCATTGCTTTCCCCTTCTGTGGTTCAATCCCAGCCTACTCCCACCGCTCCTCAGCCTGATCCGACAAAAGCCCCAGCCACCAGTTCCCTAACCTCACCCAGCCGGTGCGTTCTTGCCCCCACGGATCCCGTATCCGCACACGGAATACCCGTTGATACTTGGAAGTGCTCCCGGAAAAAGGCCCCAGCCGCCAGTACCGTGCCTCCTGGCTCAACAGGGAGTAGCCCTGCTTTGCCGCCCACCGCTGCAGCAATTCTTGGCTGCGTCTTTGTTCCCAGACGAAAATCCCAACGAAAAGGGCAGCAGCAACCGCCGCCCCTACTAGGGCCAATGCCAGCTCAGACATGGGGATAGACTCTACTGCCCATCCTACAAAAGTTGCTCCAATGCTGGGATCCCCGGCTGCAAAAGTTAACCTTCGCCGCTTACCCGCTCTTAGACCCTAGATAGAGGGATCCCTGCTTCAACCCATCAGACCGTATGATTGAGGCAGGGTGGTCAAAACTCAATCGGTTCTCAAGTCGTTAAGGTCTCTTTACAGAATGGCCGAATCGAAACTGCGACAACTGCTGCACGATCTGGATGTTGAGCTGCAAAAAACCCCTGGCTTGGATGAAAAGCAGCGACAGCAAATTGCCGCCATTCGCCAGGAAGTGGAGGCGGTGCTGGCCGATCTGGGATCCCGAACCGAGAGCAAACCGAGCCAAGGGCATAGAGATCGCATTGGAGAGGCGCTGGGCCTGTTCGAGACCTCCCATCCCAACCTCACCCTGATCCTGGAG
Source organism: Synechococcus sp. R60.1 (assembly GCF_047461835.1). Taxonomy (NCBI): domain Bacteria; kingdom Bacillati; phylum Cyanobacteriota; class Cyanophyceae; order Synechococcales; family Synechococcaceae; genus Synechococcus; species Synechococcus sp. R60.1. The sequence goes on from NZ_JANSIA010000043.1 coordinate 6,040, forward strand.
CAGGTGATCGACACACTGGCAGGGATGGGTTTGTAGTTTCATGGTCCGTAAAAGGGCTCACCAGAAAGCTCCCTTGCTTGCTAGCCTTGGTAATGCGTTGAAAGCTCCTGCTCTATGACCAGCACTCTCCACTCCACTTCGTTTAACACCGCCCGCTCCAAACAGATTTTTGCCCGGGCACAAAGTCTCATGCCGGGGGGAGTGAGTTCTCCGGTGCGCGCCTTCAAGTCGGTGGGCGGGGATCCCGTCGTGTTCGACCGTGTCTCAGGGGCCTACGCCTGGGATGTGGACGGCAACCAATACATCGACTACATCGGCAGTTGGGGGCCTGCCATTGTCGGCCATGCCCACCCCGAAGTCATTGAGGCTCTGCACCGAGCTTTGGAGAAAGGCACCAGCTTCGGCGCCCCTTGCGTTCTGGAAAATGAGCTGGCGGAGCGGGTCATTGAGGCGGTGCCCAGTGTGGAGATGGTGCGCTTTGTCAATTCCGGCACCGAAGCTTGCATGGCGGTGCTGCGCTTGATGCGGGCCTATACCGGTCGGGAAAAGGTGATCAAGTTTGAGGGCTGCTACCACGGCCATGCGGACATGTTCTTGGTGAAAGCCGGTTCGGGGGTGGCCACGCTGGGCTTGCCAGACTCGCCGGGGGTGCCCAAGGCAGCTACCAGCGCTACGCTGACGGCTCCCTACAACGACCTGGAGGCAGTCAAGGCCCTGTTTGAACAGCACCCCGACTCCATTGCCGGAGTCATCCTAGAGCCGGTGGTGGGCAATGCCGGCTTTATTCCCCCCCAGCCGGGCTTCTTGGAAGGCTTGCGAGATCTCACCCAAAAGTACGGAGCCCTGCTGGTATTTGACGAGGTGATGACCGGCTTTCGCATCAGCTATGGCGGTGTACAGGCCAAGTTTGGGGTCATCCCCGATTTAACGACCCTGGGCAAGGTCATCGGCGGCGGCCTGCCGGTGGGGGCCTACGGCGGTCGGCGAGAAATTATGGAAATGGTGGCTCCAGCGGGGCCGATGTATCAGGCAGGGACTCTTTCCGGCAACCCCCTGGCCATGACAGCAGGGATCCAGACGCTGGATATTTTGCGCCGCCCGGGCACCTACGAGTATCTGGAGCGGATTACCGAGAAGTTGGCGACGGGGCTATTGCAGATCGCGCGGGAAACGGGGCATGAGATGTGCGGGGGCTATCTGCCCGGCATGTTTGGCTTCTTTTTTACTGCCGGCCCAGTGCGCAACTACGAAGAGGCCAAGACTTCCGATCTGCAGAAATTTGCCCGCTTCCATCGCGGCATGTTGGAGCGGGGAGTCTATCTGGCGCCCTCGCAATTTGAGGCCGGCTTCACCTCCCTGGCCCACACAGAGGCCGATGTGGAGAAAACCTTGGCCGCAGCGCGAGAGGTGTTGAGCACCCTCTGAGTCTGCAATTCACCCTCTTTCGAGGCGGGATCCCTGCTATGGCCGAGCATATCCATCGCAACTGGAGCATCACCACCCAAGCTACAGAGAAGGGGTTTATCTTTCGCTGCCGGCTGCTCCAGCAAGATGGCTCTTGCGAGTCGGAGATTGGCACCAAAGCCTACGGCTACTTTCAAAACGAGGCCGAGGCTATTCTGGCGGGCATGGTCTGGATCGACCGGCAGCAACTGCCGGATCACCTGGACGGCCTACTGTTCGACAACGAAGAGCCGGAGAATTAGACAGGGGCTTCTTCCCGCACCAACCGCTCCCAACCCAAGCCTTTGAGGGCCGCATTGCGCCGCAGCGGTCGGGTCACCAGCTCCAGCAGAGCCTGGGTGTTGCCGAAGCCGTGGATCTGGGCGAAGGTGAACTCCACCGACCACTTGGTGGTTATCCCCCGTGCCTCTAGGGGGTTGGCGTGGGCCATACCTGTGATCACCAGATCCGGCTGCAGGGCCTTGATGCGCTGGATTTGGTTGTAGTTATCCGGCTTTTCTACGATGGTGGGCTTGGGCACTCCCATCTCTTCGCAGGTGCGCTCCAAGAGGGCCAGCTCAGCCGCTTGGTAGCGTTTGTCCATGTAAGGGATCCCGATTTCCTGCACCGTCATGCCGCAGCGCACCAGGAAACGGGCCAGCGAGATCTCCAGCAGGTTATCGCCCATGAAGAAAACGCTCTTGCCCCGCAGCAGCTCCCGATAATCCCGAACTTGGGGATGGCTCCACACTTCCGCTTCCCGCTCTGCCAAGCCTGGCGTCGGGATCCCCAGCTCGCGGGCAATGGCTTCTATCCAGGCGCGGGTGCCATCCGGCCCGATGGGAAAAGGAGCGGTGATGAGCTTAGCCTTTTTGCGGCGTACCAGCGTGGTGGCCGTGCGGCTGAGGAAAGGATTCACCCCCACCACGTAGGTGCCCGGCTCGATGGCCGGCAGCTCTCCATAGCGTTTGGCCGGCAACCAGCCGGAGACGCGGATCCCGTGTTTTTTCAGCTCCAGGGTGAGTTGGGTCACCACCGGATCGGGCACCGAGCCGAAGATCACCAAGGGGGGATGCTTGTGGAAGCCTTCCTCCTCTTTCTTTTTTCCGGAGCGGAGCCCGTAGAAAAGGGCCTGGAGACCCCCGCGGGTTTCCTGCTCCTCTGCCCGCACCTGCTCTGGGCAGCGCTGAGCCATCGAGGCCAAAACCGTATCTTCCCCTTGGGTAAAGGCGTAGTCGAGGCCATTGGCCCGTGCCACCACAATCGGGATCCCGATCTCCCCTTCCAGCTTCTGGGCTAGGCCCTCCAGATCCATTTTGATGATCTCGGTGGTGCAGGTGCCGATCCAAACAATCACGCTGGGATTGCGATCTCGTTGAATTTGCAGGCACAGCCGCTTCAGCTCCTCGTAGTCATTCAGCTTGGCGCTGATATCCCCCTCTTCCAGCTCGGCCATGGCATAGCGGGGCTCGGCAAAGATCATCACCCCCATGGCGTTTTGCAGAAAGTAGCCACAGGTTTTGGTGCCGATGACCAAAAAGAAGCTGTCTTCAATTTTTTGATAAAGCCAAGCTACACAACTAATCGGGCAAAAGGTATGGTAGTTGCCGGTTTCGCACTGAAAGTTAAGGGCATTGGCACTATCCAAAGCAGCATTCATGCTCGTCTCCTAAAAACATAAAAGAAGGGAACGTTGCCAACTAGAGGGCTACCAACTGGGGCACACCCACCAATTTTTCGCTGAGATCCCAAAGCAATTTGGCCTTGGCATCGTCCGCCGCCTCGTCAGAGACTTCTTGGTTAAAGGGCTTGGCATTCTTGCGTTGCCGGTTGCCCCAGCTCCAGTAGAACCCCGACCGACGAAACTCGGGATCGGCCACCACTTGGGCCACCCGCTCTCCGGCCAATTCCTGAGAAACAAATCCGCCCGTGATGTTTTTTTGAAACCAGGGGAAAAGTTTTTGAAACAGGGGATAGTGATGGCGGAACAGAGCCGTGGTGGCTACACACCCCGGATAGAGGGAGAGGAAGGTGATGCCAGTGCTTTCGTGGAAGCGGCGGTGCAGCTCGCGCATGGTGAGGATATTGCAGACTTTGCTGTCTTTGTAGGCTTTCACCGGTTCAAATTTGCCGCCGTCCGCCATGCTGATGGGATCCTTGAAGCCCTGGGCAAACCCCCGCAGATCCCCCAGGTGGGGTTGGGGTGGGATCTTACCCCCCAGCTCTTTGGGATTGTGGGTAACCGTGCCCAAGATCACCAGCCGCCGATCCGGATAGGTGGAGCGTTTCAGATCCTCCAGCATCAAGTGGCAGAGCAAGAAATGCCCCAGATGGTTGGTGGCCATGGTCAGCTCATATCCTTCCGGGCTGCGCAGGGGCTGCTTGAGCAGGGGCATGTAGATGGCGGCATTGCAGACCAAGGCGTCCAAGGAACGGCCCCAGTTGCGGAACTGCTCGACAAACCGCCGCACGCTGGCCAAGCTGGCTAGGTCGATCTGCATCAGGGTATAGCTGCCCTGGGGGATCCCCACTTGTTGGGCCACCCGGTAGGCTTTGTCCAGATCCCGACAGGCCATCACCACGTGCCAGCCGCGCTTGGCCAAGGCCAAAGCTGAGTATAGGCCAACACCCGAGGAAGCTCCGGTAATCACGACGGTGGGTTGCTCTTGTCCTTGCATATCCAACTCCTGTGCCATTTCCTTCCCAAAGCGGGATCCCCAGGGATCCCTGCAGGATCCATCTTGGAGTGGAAAGCGGATCGGACAACAAATTGATAAGGTTTGCGACGGTTTTCCGAAACAGTGGCTTCATCTTTGGACACACTGCCCAAGCCGGCAGGGGATCCCTTACACCAAGGCCAGTTGGCGGGCTGGAGTGTTGTAAAAGTCGGAGAGCAAAGCAAACAGCTCCCGATCCTCGGCAGGTTGGGGCACGATCCCTTCCGGACGGGCCAGCAGCTCATCGGCGATGTTCAGGTAGTACTGGCAGACAGGCTCCAGGCTGGGATCGGTTTCCGCCATCTCGAAGAGGGTTTTGCCCTTGACCCGCGAGACGCGAATATCTTCAATGAGGGGAAGCACCTCGATAACCGGCATGGGAACTGCCGAGACGTATTTGTCAATCAGATCCCGCTTACTGGTGCGATTGCCGATCAGCCCGGCCAACCGCAGCTTGCGGGTTTTGGCCTTTTCTCGCACCGAGGCAGCAATCCGATTGGCGGCAAACAGGGCATCAAAGCCGTTGTCGGTTACGATCAGGCAGTAGTCGGCGTAGTTGAGGGGAGCCGCAAAACCGCCGCACACCACATCCCCCAGCACATCGAAGAGGATGACGTCGTACTCATCGAAGGCATTCAGCTCCTTCAGGAGTTTGACGGTTTCCCCCACCACATAGCCGCCACAGCCGGCCCCTGCCGGGGGCCCACCCGCTTCCACGCAGTCCACGCCGCCGTAGCCGCGGTAGATCACATCTTCTGGGTAGATGTCTTCGTGGTGATAGCCCTTGGCTTCCAGAGTGTCGATGATGGTGGGGATGAGAAAGCCGGTCAGGGTGAAGGTGCTATCGTGCTTGGGATCACAGCCAATCTGCAAGACCTTTTTGCCCCGCCTGGCCAAGGCCACCGAGATGTTGCAACTGGTGGTGGATTTGCCGATCCCACCTTTTCCGTAAACCGCCAACTTCACAGCGCGTTCCTCCATGGGGCAGACAAGGGACATTATCGGCAGCCGATCCGCCCCCTGAGAACTGTTGCGAAGGATAAAGGTGGATCCCTCAAAAAGCTAGAAGTTCCAAGATCTTGCAAATGGTCCTAAGAAAGTTCCTAGGGCTTCTCAAGTCGATTTTTGATGTTTTTCCCGATTTTAGTTTTAGATATACTTTCATCAGTGATCAAAAGAAAACAATTCCAGATGACAATTCACCCAAATCGGGAAGGATTCAGCTATGCCATGGCGCTGATCCCGTCCTCTTGGCTTGGCGCTGAGGCAGGTCTGGGCTGAGAAAGAATCAAGAATGGTCTCAATTCTGGGGGGAAGGTGGGGGGAACCCTTCGCTCTCAGGGATCGAAGGCAAACGTAACTCGCACCGCTCCTGCAGAATCCACCTCGATCCTGCGCAGGAATTCCCGCAGGTAGGCACGCCGTTCGGTCTCGCTGAGGTCTTGCCAGAAGGGCGGGATGGAGAGGGTTTGGATGGTCTGGGTGAGGTTGGCGGGGGGGAGTTGCTCCAGCTTTTGGGCCAAGCGGGCCGTCTCTGCTCGCAACTGGTAGCGACGCTGGGCCAGGGAGGCCTCGTCCATTAGTCCAGATTGCTGCAGCTCTTCCAATTGCCGCAGCCGCTCGGCGTTGGCCTGGATTTGGGCTTGCAGCTCTTGGCGGACTTGGGTGAGGGCTTGTCGATCCAGTTGCTGGGCGCGTTGGGGCAGTTGTTCGCACACCTGCCGGATCACCTCCTGCAGGACTTCGGTGTAGGGGAGGCTGTAGCGACAGGTTTGGCAGCGCAGATAGAGGTAGGGGGATCCGTTCTTTTTCCCCTTGCGAGGGGTGGTTTGCACAATGCGCAGAAGGCTGCCACAAGCGCAGCAATGAACCAGGCCGGCCAAAGCGCGGGGAGCACTGGCGCTGCGACGCGGGATCCCTTGGTTGCGTTTGAGCCAGCGATCGATCTGGGCGGCTTCCGTGCGGCTGAGAAGGGCCGGGTGAGTGTCCCGCAGGGTGGTGCCGTCGGCATAGGCCAGATCCCCGCGGTATACCGGGTTGAGCAGCCAGTTGCGTCCGGTGGCCACAGAAATCCGCTTGTGGTGTTTTTCCTCCAAGAAGCGCACCGCCTGCCGCAGGGATCCGTAGAGGAGAAAGTGCTGGAAAAAATCCTGAACGATGCTGGCCTGCCGGCGATCCAGCACGTAGCGTTCCCCTTCGCGGCGGTAGCCAAAGGGGGCAGGGCCAGGGGGGGGTTTGCCCGCCAGGCGGTTTTGGGCTTGGCTGCAGCAGAGGCGGCGGCTTTGCAACTGATGGGGGATCTCGGCCAGCAGGGGGATCCAATCGGCAGCCTTGGTGGGGGTTTGCAGGCCGGATTCGGTGACCAAGCTGAGGCGGATCCCGGAGTGTTGGATTTGCAGCAGCCGCTCGTGGATTTCATCCGCCCGATCCCCCAGATCCGACAGGCGCAAGAGCAGCACTTCCTGCACCCAGCCGGCTGTGATGCGTCGGAACAGCTCCTCCAAATGAGTTCGGGATCCCCAATCGTGCAGGATGGGATCGGCCCCTCGCCCCTGGAGCCAGGCCAACTCCTGTTCCGGCAAAGGAGCATGGGAAGGCGTGTAGAGGTAGCCGCAAACGCTCATGGACAAGCCATTCAACTATTGTCACCGCCGCTGCGCCAGAGCAGCATCAAGCACCTGGCGAATGTTGCCCTGGGCCTGTTGCAAGTGCTGACGAGCTTCCTGAGCAGAGCACCCCAGCAAGGCCACAAGGATGGCGGTTTTGACCTCTCCATCACAAGCCTGCAGCAATTGGGCAGCCGCGGCGGGATCCAGATCGCAGGCCAAAGCCACTATTCGCTCCGCTCGTTGCTTGAGCTTGGCATTGCTGGCCTGGAGATCCACCATTAGGTTGCCATAAGTCTTGCCCAAGCGGATCATCACTCCAGTGGAGATCGTGTTCAACACCAACTTTTGGGCTGTGCCGGCTTTCATGCGGGTGGATCCGAGGATTACCTCCGGCCCCACCAAAGGGGCAATAGCAATATCCACCTGCTCGGTTAGAGGAGAAGGGTGATTGCAGGCCAGGCCAATCGTGAGCGCCCCAATACTTCTGGCGGCTTGGATCCCACCCAGCACATAGGGGGTACGACCGCTGGCAGCAATTCCCACCACACTATCTTGAGCTTGGAGGTGGAGACTCTCCAGAGCGCGGGCAGCCGCTTCTGCGTCGTCCTCTGCACCCTCTACCGCCTGGGTCAGGGCTTTTTCCCCCCCGGCGATCAAAGCCACCACCTGTGCGGGGGAAGTGCCAAAAGTGGGTGGGCACTCAGCCGCATCCAGTACCCCCAGGCGACCTGAGGTTCCTGCCCCGATATAGATCAGCCGCCCGCCGTGACGCATCCGCTGGGCAATGGCATCGATGGCTTGAGCAATCGGCTCTGCTTGAGCAGCCACCGCTTCCGGCACCCGCCGATCCTCAGCGTTGATCTGTTTCACCAGTTCCCAGGTGCTGAGACGGTCGATCTCGGCTGTAGCCGGGTTGGGGCTTTCGGTCAGGGAGCCGGGATCCCAAGCCAATTGTGGAGAAACCATGGCAGCGCTTGTCCAGGCAAGAGGGATCCGCCTTCAGGGATCCTACACTTTGTCTTCTCGGATTCTATCGGTGGCAGGGGGCTCTCCTGAGGGAGCAGTGGAGGGAAAAACTGCGCCAACAGCACCACAACAAGGGCAAGGAGCACCAAGCCGGCCCCCTTCGCCAACGTCCATTCAACCAAAACCTCTGCCAGCGGAAACGCAGCGCGGCCATTCTCCAAAGATGCCCCCATCACAAGCGGCGACCAGCCCAAATACGCCTCAGTCGGCAGCCCAACCGGTGAATTGACGAAGGCGAGCGCCGCCCAGTGGCGGTACTCTAGAAGGTGTTCTAAGGACTCCGTCCCGCTACTGCGATGAGTAAGTCCATGCAAGCGATGGCAAGGACTCCGTCCCGCTACCGCGACCAGCCTGCCCTGCGCATCTTGATCGTGCGCCATGGTGAGAGCACCTTCAACCTGGAAAATCGCATCCAAGGCCGCTCCGATCTCTCCCGGCTCACCCCCACTGGAGAAGGGCAGGCGCAGCGTGTAGCCGAGGCCCTGGCCGGGATCCCGTTGGATTGCGCCTATTGCAGCCCCCTGTCTCGCGCCCTCGATACCGCTCGCGTCATTTTGAAAGACCGAGAAGGGATCCCTCTGCACGTTACCGATCAACTGCGGGAGATCGACCTGACAGCCTGGGAAGGGCTGACCTTTGCCGAGGTGCAGGAGAAATACCCCGAAGATTACCATCTGTGGCGGCACCATCCCGACACCCTGGAGCTAGAGGGCCGCTTTCCGGTGCGGGATCTCTGGCAGCAGGCGCAGGGGTTTTGGGAAATGCTGGCTTTCCATCTGCAATCGGCTTCGGGCCCCTGGAACCATGGAGCGGATCCCTCCCCAAGGCAGCCCCTCAATATCCTCATCGTGGGCCACAGCGGCATCAATCGCGCCCTGGTCAGCACCGCTATCGGCCTGGGGCCACACCACTATCACCGCCTCGGGCAGGATAACTGCGCCATCAGCGTTCTCAATTTTCCCGAGGGCCTGCAGGGGCCGCCACAACTGGAATCTCTGAACATCACCGCTCACCTCGGCCAAGCCCTGCCCAAGCGCAAGCAGGGGATGCGCATCTTGCTGGTGCGGCATGGGGAAACCCAATGGAACCGAGAGCGCCGTTTTCAAGGGCAGCGGGATATCCCCCTCAATGCCACCGGGGAGGAACAGGCAGCCAAGGTGGCAGAATTTTTGGCCACTCAACCTCTGCAACTGGCCTTCTCCAGCCCCCTGAAGCGCCCTTGGGCCACAGCCGATGCCATCTGCAGCAACCACAGCAACCTCATTTTGCGCCCAATGCCCGACTTGCAAGAGATCTGCCACGGCGACTGGGAGGGCAAGCTGCAAAGCGAAGTCGAAGCCGAATACCCCGGCGAGCTGGAGCGCTGGCAACGGGATCCCGCCAGTGTGCAGATGCCCAATGGGGAAAACCTTCACCAGGTGTGGGAGCGCACTCGCTCCGCTTGGCAGGAGCTTTTGGCCATCACCGCAGCCCAGTTTCCTCAGGGCACAGCGGTTGTTGTTGCCCACGATGCCATCAACAAGGCGATCATCTGTCAGTTGTTCGACCTTTCCCCCCAAGCCTTTTGGATCTTCAAGCAGGGGAATGGCGCCATTACGGTGATCGACTATCCAGAAGGCAAGGAGGGTGCCCCGGTTTTGAAGGTGTTGAACCTCACCACCCATCTGTCGGGCCAGATCCTGGACTGCACCACTGCCGGAGCTTTGTAAAGATGGGCTCATCCCCTCTCCGCGAGCTAACAGGACAACTAACAGGACAAAATGTGCATCTCCAGGGAGTGCGCCTGTTGGATCCTTGGCGTCAGCGGGATGAAGTAACCGATGTGTGGTTGCAGGAGGGTCGTCTGCGGGCCACCGAGCCGGCAGGGATCCCTGCCGATATCCCCACCATCGATGGCTCAGGTTGGGTGGTGGGGCCGGGTTTGCTGGATCTGTATGCCCACAGCGGCGAGATGGTTGGCAGCGGTCGCGTAAGCGGTGCGGAGCACTTTCTGGCCCACAGTCGGGAAACCCTGACCTCTTTGGCTGCAGCGGCTTTGGCGGGAGGCTTTACCCAGGTGGGGCTTCTGCCCACCCCCCTTCCCGGAAGCGGCTTTTTTCCGGTGCTGGATCGCCCGGAGCACTTGAACCGCTACCCCCGCCAATTGGGGGATCCCCGCTGGCTGCCCTGGGCTGCCCTGAGCGTGGGTGGCCAAGGAGAAACTCCAACCCCCTGGGGAGAACTGGCGCAAGCGGGAGCAGTTGGCTTTGCAGAGGTTCAGCCACTGCGCTCCTTGGCTTTGGTGCGGCGGGCTCTGGAGTATTTGCGGCTGGAGAATAAACCCCTGCTGCTCTGGGCCTGGGATCCCACCTTGGCCGGGCAAGGTAGCCTCTACGAAGGGATCTGGGCGCTGCGCCTGGGGCTGAAAGGGATCCCTGCCAGTGCCGAAACTGCCGCTCTGGCCCGTCTCTTGGAGGTGATCAGGAGCGTTCCTTCCCCTCCGCCTGTGCATATTATGCGCCTGAGCCAAGCCCGCAGCCTGGAGCTGATCCAACAGGCCCAAGCCGAAGGACTGCCGGTTACCGCCAGCGCCACTTGGATGCACCTGATCTTGTCCGAAGAGGCCGTCTTTGAGCACCGCTACGATCCCCACCTTCGCCTTCTGCCCCCTCTTCCCAGCGCCGGCGACCGAGAGGCTCTGATCGCCGGGATCCGTTCCGGCAGCCTGGGGATCGCGACGGATCACCACCCCTACACCCATGAAGAGAAAACCCTGCCCTTTGCCGATGCCCCGCCGGGGGCGATGGGCCTGGAGCTGGCTCTGCCGCTGCTGTGGCACCATTTGGTGGCAACGGGATCCCTGACGGCGCTGCAACTGTGGTCTGCCCTCAGCCTGTACCCGGCCCGCTGCCTAAACCTAGATCCGCCCACCCTCACCCCCCACAGCGACTGGGTGCTGTTTGATCCCACCCACCCTTGGACGGTTTCTGCGGCCACCCTCCACTCCCGATCGCCAGCGACTCCCTGGCTGGAGAAAACCCTGTGCGGCAAGGTGTTGCACACCCATGTCGAGGGGATCCCATCCCGCAGCTCTGCCCCTTGATCCCGAAGAAGGCCGACAAGACCTGTCCGGAGAAAGAGCCAATTCAAAGAGGGGGATCCCTTCCCGCCAGCGGGACGGGGTCCCGAATTCAAAACTCCCCGGCCAGAGCGGCTACGCAACGCTCACACAGCTCTGGATGCTCGGCAAATTCCCCCACACGGGTGGAATAGTTCCAGCAGCGCACGCACTTTTGGCCGTCAGCCGGAAAAACAGAGATCTGCAAGCCTTGACCTGAGGTTTTCTCCAGTTCCACCTGTGAGGTGATGAACAAGTAGCGCAACTCGGCAGCCCGCTCCTGCAAAAGAGCGTATAGGCCGGGATCCGCTACCTTCAGGATTACCTTGGCCTCGGTGGAAGCGCCGATGGGCTTAAAGGACTCCGTCCCGCTAACGCGACCGGTACGGGCTTGCTCCAGAGCCTTGTTCACCTCTTGGCGCACCTCTCGCAGCTGCTCCCAAATGGCCGCCAACTGGGGATCCCGCCAGTGCTCCGGCAGCTTCATCCACCCCCCCTCAAACACCGAACGGGTGGGCTTGGGATAGGGCAGATGGCTCCAAATCTCTTCGGCCAGGTGGGAGAGAACGGGGGCGATGGCCTTGGCCAAGTTCTCCAGCAACAGGGAGAGCACCGTTTGACATTGTCGCCGCCGCAGACTTTGGGCATGGCTGATGTAGAGGCGATCCTTGCCAATATCCAGGTAAAAGTTGGAGAGATCCACCACACAAAAGTTCTGAATCGCCTGGAAAAAGCGGTAGAACTGATAGCTGGCAAAAGATTCGCCGATCTCGGATCCCACCTCGTGCAGGCGGTGCAAAATGTAGCGGTCTAGCTCCGTCAAGGCTTCAAAAGGGACGGCATCCTGAGTTGGATTGAAGTCGTAGAGGTTGCTCAGCAAAAAGCGAGCTGTGTTGCGGATTTTGCGATATACATCCGCCATTTGCCCAAGAATGGTCTTACCCAGCGGCACATCCCCGGAGTAGTCCACACTGGAGACCCATAGGCGCAGCACATCTGCCCCATAGGCGGGATCCGTCTGGGGATCTTTGCCGCCGTTGATTAACACCAGCGGATCGATGACATTGCCCAGGGACTTGCTCATTTTCTGGCCTTTCTCGTCCAGCACAAACCCATGGGTGAGCACCGCCTTGTAGGGGGCATGGCCGTTGACGGCCACGGAGGTAAGCAAACTGGATTGGAACCAGCCCCGGTGTTGGTCGGAGCCCTCCAAATACAGATCCACCGGGTAGCCCAGCCCTTGGGCCTTGGCCACTGCCGCCCAGGAAGAGCCGGAGTCAAACCACACGTCCATGGTGTCCATCCCTTTGCGGTAGGTGCGGCCATTGTGGCGGTACTTCTCCGGCAGCAGCTCTTCCACTGGGCGCTGCCACCAGGCGTCGGATCCCTCTTGGGCAAAAATGGCCTTGATGTGGTCGAGGGTCTCGGCGGTGAGCAGAACCTCGCCGGTTTCTTCGTCGTAAAAGACGGGGATGGGCACGCCCCAAGCCCGCTGGCGGGAAATACACCAATCCGAGCGCTCCGACACCATAGCAGTGATGCGGTTCTCCCCGATGGCCGGGATCCATTTCACGGTTTTAATGGCCTGCAGGGCCAGCTCCCGGAAGCCAGCTACAGACGCAAACCACTGCTCGGTGGCCCGGAAAATCGTTGGCTCTTTCGTGCGCCAGTCGTAGGGATATTTGTGGTTGTAGGGCTCTTCCTTGAGCAAAGCCCCCGCAGCCTGCAGAGCCTGGATGACAGCAGCATTGCCGCTGGTCTCCGGCTTCTTGGAGAGCACATCCAACCCGGCAAACTGGGATCCGGCCTCGGCGGTAAATCTCCCCTGATCGTCCACAGGGCTGAGAATGGGCAGACCATACTTTTGGCCGGTTTTGAAGTCATCTTCCCCATGCCCCGGAGCTGTGTGCACAATGCCGGTGCCGGACTCGGTGGTGACATAGTCCCCCAGCACGCAGAGGCTGGCGCGGTCAAAGAGGGGGTGCCGTCCTTGACTGTATTCCAGGGCGGATCCCGGCAGGGTGGCCTTGATCTCCAGAGGCGTCTCCAGAACCTTCTCCAGCCGCTCCCGCAGATCGGCGGCGATCAACAGCAGGCCGAAGCGGGGAGACTCCACCACTGCATAGGTGAGCTTGGGGTTAAAGCAGAGAGCCAGGTTGGCCGGGATCGTCCAAGGGGTGGTGGTCCAGATGGCTGCCCGCAGGCCCGGCATGAAAGGCTCCAAAACCGGCTGCGCCGCCGGGCTGAGGCTCTGCAGGGGAAAGGCCACGTAGATGCTGGGGGAGATGTGGTTGTCAGGGTACTCCAGCTCCGCTTCCGCCAGAGCCGTCTGGGAGCTGGGGCTCCAGTGGACGGGTTTGAGGCCGCGGTAGATGTAGCCCTTGAGGGCCATTTGTCCAAACACCTCAATCTGTGCGGCTTCGTACTCCGGCGACAGCGTCAGGTAGGGCCGATCCCAGGATCCCCATACCCCCAGGCGCTGAAAACTGGCCCGCTGCACATCAACGTAGTGCAGGGCGTACTCCTTGGCTTTTTGTCGCAGCTGCAGAGGGGTGAGGTTTTCCCGCTCCTGCGGGGTGAGGCTTTGCAACACTTTCAGTTCGATGGGCAGGCCGTGGCAATCCCAGCCGGGCACGTAGCGCACCTTGCGCCCCTGCAGGATGTGGTACTTGTTGACGATATCCTTGAGGATCTTGTTGAGGGTGGTGCCCATGTGGATATCGCCATTGGCGTAGGGCGGTCCATCGTGCAGGACAAAGGGATCCCCAGGATTGTGGTCGGCAAGGCGCTGGTAGATTTGCTCTTCCTGCCAAAAGGCTTGAATGGCGGGTTCTCTCTTGGCGGCCTCTGCCCGCATGGGAAACTGAGTTTGGGGCAGGTTGAGGGTACTTTTGTAGTCCACGGCAACTCGAGCAACCTAAAGGGCGTCTCTCTATCCTACGCTGTCGCCTCATCCTCAGCAGTCCATCCCTTACCCCTCTTGTGGGACAGGGGATCCGAAGCCCACGGTCACCCAGAGCGCCTGGAGCTCTCAAACGGCTCCAACAAACCACCGCATGAACTCCCTGATCGAGAAAACAAGAAAAGATTTGTGCTAGTCTCAGGGTGTCGTTTAGTAAGGGAGGTTCCTGCGGATGCCAGATAGTAGTAGTTGTAAGGGTCGTCAAGTTGGGTTCAGCCGGCTGTGCGCCGGGGCTGTTCTCTAACGGTCTGAACTTAGATCCTTCAGTCTGCTGAAGAGTCTTCGCGTTCTGGCTCGCTTGGAGTTCCTCCCGGCAGTCAGGTTCCAGTTGAAGGCCCGCTAGACCGCTCTTTCCCTGACCGCCTGTTGTTGCCTTGGGGGTGGGAGAGAGCGGATAGTTTTGCAGATAGCTGTAGCGGGGCTTGGAATGGACGGGCGTCTGAAGATGCCAATGTTTCTTGAGGTTGGGTCCTTTCAAGACACCTCGACCCAACCTTTCGAGACCCCTCGGGATTGTTCGGTCAATTGCTGGCAGGAGTGGGGCGATCCACCACCGGAGCACCAAGGGAGTCGCCGCTATCGCAACCGCTCAAAAATAGGGCCAGCACCAGAAAGCAAACAAGCTGAGGGGCGCATAGTTTCCCATCTTAACAAGCTCAACTGCCTGTCCAGATTACCCCAGAGCCATTCCTCATCATCCTGAAGATTTCCTAAGGGACGGTGGGGATGGCCAGGGATCCCTCCAGAGCCAAGCGATCGCTGACGATAAGACGCCGACTCTCCAGCGTGATGCCGGTTTGGTTAACCAACATCACAGAAATCCACTCAGAACGGGGTTCTTGCGGAGCATCTGCCTGTAGGAAGATCCCTCCGGCCTGTAGAGGTTCGAGAGCAAACGAGGTCACCTCTGGGTAGCCCGCCCCGGCAACGGGTTGTTCGGCAACGGCGCCCAACAGCAAAGAGTGGGTGAGAGGCTCTGCCACAATCGCCTGCAGCGAATAGGTGGATCCCGGTTTGACCACCTCCGGCAGGTTCAAGGTGACGGTGGGAGGGGCAGATCCAGAGGTGAGGGTGCTGGCCTCCCGCAGCACTTCTTGGTCAATCAACAGCAGTTGTCCGGGATTGGCTGGATCCGGGCGATAGCGATTGCGCACCAGGGCAGAGGCTTCTACCTGAAAGTCCCCCCGCACCGAGGATTGGGATCCCTCTACTTGGCTGAGAATATCCGCAACAATCTCAGGGCCCACCTGCCGCCAGGAGAGGATCTGGGCCGAATAGGTGAGCTTGGGATGAGAGCTCCACAGCTTGCGGATGGCACCTTCCACCTCTTCCCGGTCCAGCCCATCTCGGTGGCGGAAGTCGGGGCTGTAGCCGGCCATCACCCCTGGCAAATCCCGCCGGTTGGCGGCGGCCACCTGCTGGCTTAGCCACTCCACCAGGGCGGCTGGCGGTGGGCTGGAAACTTGCCGTTGGATCCCGCTTTCCAGACGTGTTGGGGCCGCTTGGGCCCAAGCCCAGGACTCCGTCCCGCTGAAGCGACCGGCTGTCAATCCAAGGGGGATGCTCCAGCTCACGGCCAGAGCAAGGGGCCAAAGCAGTTGCGGAAAGTTAGATCGGGATTTCAAGCCATGGGCCTCCAGCCGGTAAATCTGGATCCCAGTCTAGCCCTAGGGCAGTTGGGATCCCAAAGTCCAGACCAGATAAGATCGATTGGAATAAGCTTTGGCTCATAGCGCCTGTTCTCCATGGCTCCCCAGCACTCTCCAGCTTTCTTGGCCCTGGTCAACGAGGCCAAAAGCCGCATCCAAGAACTGACAGTCGAGCAGGTCAGGCAAAAACAACTGCAAGGGGATCCCTTCTATTTTGTGGATGTGCGGGAAGAGTCGGAGTGGCAAGCCGGCCACGCTGCCGGAGCCATCCACTTGAGCAAAGGGATCATTGAGCGGGACATCGAGAGGGTGATCCCTGACAAAGAAGCGGAGATCGTCCTGTACTGCGGCGGCGGGTTTCGCTCCGCGTTGGCAGCCGATAACCTACAGAAAATGGGCTATCGCCGGGTGATCTCGATGGATGGGGGCATGCGGGCTTGGCGGGAAGCGGGTTTTCCTGAGGAGCGCTAGGTCGTGTTGATCTTATGTTAGGATAGAGAGAATAATTTATAGAGGAAAGAGGATGAAGTTGGTTTTCTTAGATGAAAACAAATGGCAGAAGATATTGGCTTTTTTACAGACAGAAGAGAGAGTTAACATTGGGAAAGAAGCAAA
>NZ_JANSIA010000044.1:0-21854 GCF_047461835.1 Synechococcus sp. R60.1
GGCAAGTGACAGATTAAGGGACAAGCATTGATGTCACAGCGATTGTGTTCCCACCACGCAAAGCGCTCTGCCAAGCGGTAGTTGTACTGCTTCCGTAACAAGTCTAGCCACTCGCTCATCAAAGCAATCTGGCTGGGCGTAGGTCGCAAACGGTACTGGTAAGCAGTTCTCATTGAGGCAAGGGTAATCTACTGGAATGAATCCTACCTTATTGCTTCATGCGGTGGGGTTACCGTCTCGGTTTTAGGCCAGTCCATTGAAAACCAAAGTGTCCCCGCCTCTCATCCCGACCTTCACCCTGGATAGTGGTGAGTGGATAGTGACTAGCCACTAGTCACTAACAGAGGGCAGGGCTTCCCGGCGGTCTAGCTAACGCTACGCATCGCCAACAGGAGCGATGAGCAGGGGAAACGCTACAAAAAACAAACCGTGAAAAATCCCCCGGCCTCAAGGGTGAGGAGAACGTCAAACTGCCCAAAATTCCCCTGCAATTTGCAATGGCCACAAAAGGGGATCCCTAGAGCTTGCGGGAATAGAACTCAACCACCAAAAGCTCGTTGACCGGGGCGCAAATTTGCTCGCGGGGGGGCAATTCCTTGATGCGTCCGCGCAGCTTTTCTTTGTCAAACTCCAGGTAGTCCGGCAAAAACAACCCCGGATACTCCGCGTAGGCGGCCACCAGCTTGCGGGAAGATTCCTTGTTTTTTACCGTAATCACATCCCCCACTTTGCAGCCATAGCTGGGAATGGTTACCTTTTGGCCGTTAACCTCTATGTGGCCGTGGCTCACGAGCTGCCGAGCTGCCGGAATGGTTGGAGCCATGCCCAGACGAAACACGATGCAATCCAACCGCATTTCCAGCATTTGCAGCAAGGCCAAACCGGTGGATCCCTTGGAGCGCCGTGCCTTGCGCATGTAGCGGATCATCTGCCGCTCGCTCAGCCCGTAGTTGAAGCGCACCTTCTGCTTTTCTTCTAAGCGAATGGCATATTCGGATTTTTTCTTGCGCTCGGCGCCATGCATACCGGGCGGGTTGGTATTTTTGGGGCGCTTGCGCGTCAAGCCGGGCAGATCAAGTCCCCCGAAGCGACGAATAATTTTTAGGCGGGGGCCTGTGTAGCGGGACATGCGGGCATTTCTCCGAAATCAGCAAACAAAGTCAGCAAGAGATGGTCAGCTGGGGAGCAAGAGGACGAGGCACCAAAAGAATCGGCGATCTACTATATTAAGCGTTTAGTTCCTGCTTTGGACAAGGGGTCAAGGCTGTCTTTTGGGATCCCGTCTCCACCGTTGTATTCACCCTGTCAGTCGTAGTGAACCCCCAGCTGGGTGCGGATGAAAGCGCGATCTTCGCTAAGCAAGCCGTTGAGGGTGCGCCGTTCCCCCAAGATGGGATCCGGATCCAGGCCGATGGCTTCCAAGTCGGCCAGCACCATCAGCTCCACCAACTGCGGGAAGCTCACCTTGGGCTCCCATCCTAGGACTCGCTTGGCTTTTGAAGCATCCCCCAACAGCAGATCCACCTCGGTTGGGCGGTAGTAGCGGGGATCGATCTCGATCAACACTTGGTCTTTGTACAACCCCTGTTCGGCTTGGCCGGAGCCTTTCCAGGTAATCGGCAGGCCCACCAGCGCGAAGGCCCGTTCCACAAACTCGCGCACAGTGTGGGTTTCCCCGGTAGCCAGCACATAGTCATCCGGCTGGGGTTGTTGGAGCATCATCCACATCCCCTCGACGTAGTCTTTGGCGTAGCCCCAGTCCCGCTTGGCATCCAGGTTGCCCAGGTAGAGCTTGTCCTGTTTGCCGGCCACAATGCGGCTGACGGCGCGGGTGATCTTGCGGGTTACAAAGGTTTCCCCTCGCCGTGGGCTTTCGTGGTTGAACAAGATACCGTTGCAGGCGAAGAGGTTGTAGGCTTCGCGGTAGTTGACCGTCTGCCAGTAGCCGTACACCTTGGCACAGGCATAGGGGCTGCGCGGGTAGAAGGGGGTGGTTTCCTTTTGCGGGATCTCTTGCACCAGGCCGAACATCTCCGAGGAGCCTGCCTGGTAAAACTTCACCCGGATCCCGGTGCGCTGCTGGTAGTCGCGGATGGCCTCTAGAAGACGCAGCGTGCCCATGGCCACTGCATCGACGGTGTATTCCGGCGCATCAAAGCTCACCCGCACGTGGGATTGGGCCCCCAGGTTGTACACTTCCGTCGGCTGCACCTGTTCCAAAATCCTGCGCAGGGTGGTGCCATCCGTGAGATCCCCGTAGTGGAGAAACAGCCTGGCCTGGGGGTCATGGGCATCCACGTAGATGTGGTCGATGCGGTCGGTGTTGAAGGTGCTGGCGCGGCGGATGATGCCGTGAACTTCGTAGTTTTTCTTCAACAACAGCTCGGCCAGATAGGAGCCATCCTGTCCGGTGATGCCGGTAATTAGGGCACGTTGGGTCATAGAGCTGGGGGCAAAGACTAGGAAAACACCAAAAATCAAAATGGCCTGAGGCTCAAGTCCAATGGCAAAACTCAAACCTCAAAGCGGAGACCTTGAAGCTAGAACATTATAGTGCAGCGGGACTCCTTCTCCTCAGGCAGGGCCCGCCGAGGCACAGTCCTGACCGAGGGTGTGGTCTTTCAACCGCTGCAAAGCGGCAGTCAGGGCCATGGGCCAGGGATCCGGCTGGCGCAGTTGTCGCACTCCCTGGGGCAGGCACAGCACAGAGGCGCGGCTGGTGCGGGCAATGGCTTCCAGATCCGGCAAGGGATCCAGCAGCAGCCCTTTTTCCATAACTTTGCGCAAGAGCGGTTCGTAGCCAGGAGGCGGGGGCTCGTCAGCATGGCCCAACAAGTCTCCTTCAGGGCCGCGAAAGATCTGCTTGCGACCGGGAAGGGTGGCTTTGGCAAAGGAAGCTTTGGCCACCGGGATCCCGTTGATTTCCACCAATTTGTACACCCCGTTCACGCCTTCTCCGGTCACCAGGCGGGTGCCCACTCCATAGCCGCTGATGGGGGCTTGGGAGCGATGCAGGCGCTCGATCTCGTATTCGTCCAAATCCCCACTGACGAACACCGGGGCGCCTTGAGGCAAAATTTGTTTCACCCGGCGAGAGAGATCTTCCAAATCTCCCGAGTCGATGCGCACCCCGCCGATTTCCCCCTGGGATCCCAGTTGATCTGGGCTTCTGGCCGCAAAGAGCTGGGCTGCTGTGCGCGCCCCTTGGATGGGATCGTAGGTATCGATTAGAAGCGCAGCTTGGGGAAAGTAGCGCCGAAAGGATTGAAAGGCGCGGGTTTCGTCTCCCGAGAGAGCAGCAATGGCCATCACTAGGGAATGGGCCATGGTTCCTGCCGGCTTGCGCCCCAATTTCAGGGCTGCCAAGACGTTGGAGGTGGCATTGAACCCTGCCGCCAGAGCCGCCCGGGCTGCCCACAGCCCCGCCTGGGGACCAAAAGCTCGCCGGGTGCCGAACTCCAACAAAATGGCCTCATCCCCTGCTGCATCTCGCATACGGGCCGCCTTGGTGGCGATCAGGGTCTGGTAGTTAAAGGTGGACAGCAAGTAAGTTTCCACCAGTTGGGCTTGCCAGAGGGGGGCTTCCACCCGCAACAGGGGCTGGTTGGCGAAAATGGCGGTTCCTTCCGGCACCGCCCACACATCCCCCTCAAACCGGCAGCGGGCCAGCAGCTCCCAAAAGCGCTCCGGCGCATCGGCGAAAATGCCCGTTTCCCGCAGCGCTCGCAAAGCCTCGGGGGCGAAGCTCAGTTGCTGCAGATAGTCCACTGCCTGGGTGAGCCCCATGGCGATTAGGTAGCCATAGTCGGTGGGCAGCCGCCGCACAAACAGCTCAAAGGCAGCGGGCTGAGACTCTAGCCCTTCCCCCACGTAGCAGGCGGCCATGGTGAACTGGTACAGGTCGGTTAGCAGGCCATAGTCTTGGGGCCGCAACGACGAGAAATCAGGGCTCAACATGAAAAACCTCGGGGCAGAAGCCAGTGGGGAACGGCGGGATCGAGCAGAGAGCTGTTGCGAAGGTTATAGTGAAACTTACCATAAGTAAGGCTGCTTGTAGGGATCCACCAGAAGCATCACAACCCCAAAAAACCCTAAAAATCGGCCTCGACAAGACACCAAACCCAAACTCAGCCAGAAATACAGGCGGCCATCTGGACAAAATCTTGCCCCCAACTTATAGTGAAACCAACCATAAGTGTTACCCGTCCAACTCTATCGAGCGGGTGCAAGCCTGGTCAATCCAGCCCCCACCGGGAGAACGCCATGAATGCCACTCTACAGGAGCTAACGGTTGCGGCTCCAGCGGGCCTTCCCCCCCACTTTGATCCGGAGCGGGTGGGGGAGATTTGGCGCGTGCCCTACCAACAGCGGGCAGCAGAAGCCGAGCTCTGGGCCAAGGAGCAAGGGATCCCGCCGGCAGAGGCGGATCGGGTGCGGGTGGGCTTGCTGCTCATTGATGTGCAGAACACCTTTTGCATTCCCGGCTTTGAGTTGTTTGTGGCCGGTTCCGGCGGATTGGGAGCGGTGGAAGACAATCGACGGCTTTGTCAGTTCATCTACCGCAATTTGGCCTGCCTCACCCAGATCATTGCCACTCTCGACACCCACACGGCCATGCAGATCTTCCACCCCGTCTTTTGGGTGGACGCGCAGGGAGCCCATCCTGAGCCGGCCACGGCCATTTCGGCAGCCGATATCCGCTGCGGACGCTGGCGGGTTAACCCCGCCATGGCTGCCAACCTCACCCAGGGGGATCTGACGCGGTTGCAGGTCTACGCTCTGCACTACGCCGAGCAGTTGGAGCAGGGGGGAAAATATCCCCTCATCGTCTGGCCCTACCACTCCATGCTGGGGGGGATTGGCCATGCCCTGGTGCCAGCGGTGGAGGAGGCGATTTTCTTTCACAGCATGGCCCGCTGCAGCCAGCCCAGCCTGCAGCTCAAGGGAGCCAATCCCTTGACGGAAAATTATTCCGTGCTTAGCCCGGAGGTTTTGACTGGGCCGGAAGGGGATCCCATCGACGAGAAAAATGAGCTCCTCATCCGCCACCTGCTGCAGTTTGATGCGCTGATCGTGGCTGGCCAAGCCAAAAGCCATTGCGTGGCCTGGACGGTGAGTGACCTGCTGCAGGAAATCCAAGCCACGGATCCCAGCTTGGCCAAGAAAGTCTACCTTCTGGAGGACTGCACCTCGCCGGTGGTGATTCCCGGCGTTGTGGATTTCAGCGAACAGGCGGAGGCCGCCTTCGCCCGCTTTGCGGAAGCAGGAATGCACCGAGTGCGCTCCACGGATCCCATCTGGGAGTGGCCTGAGTTTCCCCGGGATCCCAGCTGACCTCCAACATCCGGTATGATGCAGCAGGATCCTCTGCTGGAGCAGCCCTGTGTACGGTCGCGGTAGCGGTGCGGAGCACTCTCGCGGTAGCGGTGCGGAGCACTTTTGGGATCCCCGCCCTGAGGCCAGTTCCACCGTCTCCAGCAGTCTGCGCCCCCCCAGCGGTGCCCGGGATCTCCTGCCGCGGGAAGTACAACGGCGGGAGAAGCTGGAGGCTCAGCTGACCCGGGTTTTCCGGCGCCATGGCTACCAGCGCATCATCACTCCCACCCTAGAGCGGCTGGAAACGCTGCTGGCGGGGGGATCCATCCGCGCTGAGTCGGTGCTGCAACTGCGGGATGGCGAAGGGACGATGCTGGGGCTGCGCCCCGAGTTCACTGCTTCCATTGTGCGGGCGGCAGCCACCCGTCTAGCCGGTGGGCCTTTGCCGTTGCGGCTCTACTACCACGGCAGCGTTTTTCGCAACAGCCGGCGGGAGGAGGGATCCTACAGTAGCCAGGAGTTTTTTCAGTCCGGAGTGGAGCTGATCGGGGCAGGGGGATGGCTGGCAGATGCCGAGATTCTGCTGCTGCTGGCCGATTGCATTCGCTCGATCGGCATCTCTTCTTGTGTAAACGGGACGGAGGCCGCCTGGACGCTGCTGCTGGGAGATGTCAGCCTCACCGAGAGTTTGCTCAGCGCCGTTGCCCCCACGGCTCAAGCGGCAGTGCGCCGTGCCATTGCCCAGCTCGACTACGTTTACCTGGAATCGGCCCCTCTGCCGGAAGCCGCCCGCCAGATTGGCTTGCAGATTCTGGGGCTGCGGGGCCAGCCCGGCTCAGTTCTTTCTGACCTGGCTCAGTTGCCTGTGCCGCCTGAGCGGCTGCGGGATCTGCGGCAGCTCTGCCAGGTGCTGGAGGAACATGGGGTGCGGGTGGTGCTGGATCTGAGCTTGTTGCAAACCCTGGCCTACTACACCGGCATCGTTTTTCAGGCAGTGGCAGGCGGGGAGATCATTGCTCTGGGGGGACGCTACGACCGGCTGTACGCCCTCTACAGCCCTCAGCAGGTCGAACAGCCGGGGATCGGCTTTACCCTTCTGCCGGATACGCTGCTGCGGCTCTTGCCCCCCGATCCCCAAACCGAGGAGATGGGCTGCAAACGGTTGGTGGTGCCCCTGGTGCCGGCAGGGATCCCGGCGGCGCTGGCCTTGGCCGCCCGCTGGCGAGAATTGGAGGCGGTGGAGCTGGAATTGCTGGATCGGGCCCCTGAAGAGATCGAAGCCTATGCCCGCCAATGTCGGATCCCGGAGATCGCCTGGGTACAAGCCGACGGCAGCTACCACATCACCCACCCGGGCTAATGCTGGCAAGGTTGACCTCCCAACAGAGACGGGGCTGCACCAGTTGCAACAGGTGTTGGCGAATGCGTTCCAACTGCCGGATGGCGCTCTGCACCCCTGGCGCAAACGGCTGACGGGATCCCTGCGCCCAAAAATGCTGCTGCAAATAATCGATCAGCCACAGTTGTGCCGGCAGCTCCAAACTGGCCACCGCTCTGCCCAATTCCAATGCCTGCTGGAGAGAAGAGTGCCAGGGCCAACGTTTGAGTTCCTCAAGGAGCGACGGCGGGATCTGCTGCAGGTGCTGGTGGGCCAGCAAGGCCAAGCCGGGGCTGCCCTGGGCCAAGGCAATCAGCTCGGATCGAGGGATCCCTGCCAGATCTGGGCAACCCAACCCACTCAGCACCCGGTCGACCTCTTCTGGGCTGAGGCGGCGAAAAGGCACCATCTGGCAGCGGGACAACAGCGTCGGCAACAGCGAGGCCGCCTGGGGGGCGATGAGTATAATATGGGCTGGGCCTGGCTCCTCCAGGGTTTTCAACAAAGCATTGGCAGCGCTTTCCGCCAAGGTTTCGGCTCCCTCCAGCACCACCACCGCTCCCGATCGCGTAAGCGGGACGGAGTCCTTTCGCGTAAGCGGGACGGAGTCCTTTAGCGGGGCGGAGCCCTTTCGCTGGGCTCGAATCGGCTTGCGGGCACAGAAGCGGGATACCCCCTGCACCTGCTCCAGGCGAATTTGGGGCGGCGAGCGCCGTTGCAAGGTTTGCGCCTCCGGGGAGTCTGCCGCAATTAGGCGGCCTTGGTGCAGGTAGGTGGGGCTGACCCAGTGGAGATTGGGATGGTTGCCCGCCAGCAGCCAACGGCAGTGGGAGCACTTGCCGCAAGGGATCCCGGAGCTGGATTCGCACAAGAGGGCCTGGGCAAACCAACGGGCCATCAGCTTCCGCCCCACCCCTTGGGGGCCCAAGAAGCAGTAGCTGGAAGTCACCCGCCCCTTCTCCAGGGCCGCCACAAGCAGTCGTGCCGCCATCTCCTGACCGACAATGTGCTGTGGAGGCAAGACCTTCACCCGGTCAGCGGTCTCGGCGGCTGCAACTCCATTCGCGCTACTCGGACAGAGTCGTTGCATCATCTCAGCAGGAGAGGACGAGTTGACCTTCTTCCTGCCCTAAAGGGCAAGAATTCCTTCTAGGTCGCAGGATGATTCCTACTTCCTGGGCTACACCGCCCTTGCCAATGATGAGGGATGCCATGACCCCAACCACTGGGATGAACTCCCAGATACTTTCCCTGCTGACACTGCGCCCTATTCAAGTTGGCGGAGTTCAACCGGCACCATAACACAAAGCCGCCCTCAAGGGCGGAGCGCTAAACCCAGTTTTTTTGGTCAACCGTTGGCAGAAGCTGGCAGAAAATGTTTGCGAAAATACTGCAGCGTCTCCGGTCGCAATAACCCCCGCTCCACCAAGGGATCCCCCCAGTGGGGCGAAGATTCATCCGTCGGTGGCAAGGACTCCAGCACTTCAGCAGCCAACAAGTCGGCAGCCCTGAGAAACTCTCCCACCGTGCGGCACCCCGACAAACGGGCAGAATACCCCCCATCCGCAAAGAACTTGAAAGTGCTATGCCTCCGGCACCCTACCGGGAACCGCACCGCTACCGCGACCGTGGTTGCCTTCAGGCCGGTACACTCGCCAATGACCGCGGTCAGCTTGCCCCCCGACTGTTGCCAGCGGCTGAGGATGTCTTGGATCTGGGGCCGATCCAGCAGGCCCGCCGCCTGTAAGTTTTGGAACAGATGCCTGGCCCATGGGGTGAGTTCTGCCAACAAGGGATCCGTCGGCGTATCCTCAGGAGTGTCGGCGTCGGTCTCGGGTTCCTCCAGTCTCCTCGTAAGGACTGTGTTTCGCTCACGCGAACGTGCTGGCTCATCTTTGGCGGTTGAACCAGAGAAGTTGGCTGCTCTCAACTGGGCTTGGGCTGCTTCGGCGATCAGCTTTTGCTGTTCGTAACTCACCTGCAGCAGACGGTTGCGATTCTGCTCAATCTTGAGGTTCTCCTGTAAAGTCTCCAAGCTCTGTCGGTAGGCCGCCAGCAGCTCTCGCGCATCTCGCAGTTCCACCGTCAAGTTGGCCTGCTGCTGTTGAAGGGCGCTGAGGCGGGATCCCGTGGTTTTCAGTTGTTGTTGAGCTTGCTCCAAGGCTTCTTGGCGGGCTTGCAGGGATCCCTCCAGTTGGACAATGCGCTGGTCGGCTTCGGCCTGTTCTGTCCTGAGCTGAAGGATCAGGGCTTGGCTCTGCTGTAGTTGCTCCTCCAGTTGGGCAATGTGCGCTTCGTAGTCACGGTTGGCTGCCATCAGCTGTGCTATTTCCGCTTGCAGTTGTTGTAGCTGCGCCTGTAAGCTTTCCACCTGCTCTGGGGGAACATAGCCGGAAAGCCGCGCCATTTGGGCCTCGTGCTCTTGCTGTAACTGAGCGTAGCGCTCTTGCCACATCTGCAAAGCGGCCCTCAGCTCCGCAATCTGTTGCTCCAAGGCGGCAACCTGCTCTGGCCAGAAGGAATCCAGATGCCGGGATAGAGCAGCCTCTGACTCTGCAGCTTGCTGGGCAAGTTGGGCCTGCAACTGATCCCGCTCCGATCGGAGCTGCTGGATTTGATGAAGCGCTGCCTCCAATTGGGCGCGTAGGTCAGCCACAACGCTGCTGGGCACCAACTCCGACTGGCGTTTCTGCAGAATCTGGATTTGCTCTTGCAACTGCTCCAGTTCCGACTGGTAGCAATCTTGCTGGGTTTGCAACTGCCGCTGCGCCCTTTGCTCAGCAGCGCGGGCAAGAGCCAGCTCCGTTTCTAGACGTTGCAGTTGTTCCCGCCAAACCCGCAAATCCTGCTGCAGCGTAGCCTGGTGCTGGAGCTCCGCCTGCTGGAGACGAATGGTGGCTTCCAGTTTTTGAATGCGCTGCTGATACTGGTTTTGAAAATCGGCAATCTGCTGGTTCATGCTGGCCAGGATCCGATCCCATTCCTGTTCCTGGAGCTCGATTTGTAGCTGCAAGGCTTCCACTTGCTTGCGGTAGTCAGCCAAGGTGGCCGGTTGAGGCTCATCGGCAAAGGGATCCGAGGCTGCCGCGGCTAATGTTCCAGGGATGGAATCTCCCCCAACTGCGGATTCGAGACTCGATGGCTGAATTGTTCCCTCGCAAGGGATCTTGGCCTCTTCGGGTACAGCCAAATCCTGGGCCAGAGCTTCTCGGCCAGGAGTTGCCGCTCTTTGGGGGGTAAGCTGAACCTCGGGTTTGGGATCCCTGGCCAAAAAAGGCTGCAGCGCCTCCCACGCATTGGGGGAAGCCATCCGCTGCAGTTGCACCTGGACATCCAAGGCGCGATCCAAAATGGCTGGCTGTACCCAACCTTTCCAGGTGAGGATTTCCCCCAATTTCCGCCCATAGCGACGCTGTTGGGCCAGAGCAACCCGCAACTGCTCAAAATCCAAGTGGCCCAGTGCCACCAAAATCTCTCCCAGAGAAAGAGACTGGCTGGGCAGGAAGCGGTAGAGAGCGGCTGGGGTGAGCCAGCCGTGCTCGAGACACACTTCTCCCAACCTGAGGTGGTTTTGCTGTTGCTCTCGCAGGGCCTGAGCCAACTGGGATTGGGAAATTAGCCCTGCCCGCAGCAGACGCTGTCCCAGCGGCAAGCTCGACTCAGCCCCGTCGGCAGCAGCACCCCGCCCCTCCAGAAAGGGGAATGGGGTAGAGCCACTCTGGGAGGAAGAGGAGCGCGGAGGCATCAATAAAGTTCCCAGTTTAGGACTGTGTTGTTGCTGCACTTTAGCTTATCGCCCCTCAGGATAAAGCACAAAGAGATGCCAACGCCACATTGACCAGAAAACTGGGTTACAAGCCCCGCCCTTTATGACGGCTTCTTGATACAGTAACTGCGAACTCCGCCAGCTTGTTCGCCTGCGGCGGCACTGAGTGCTTCGTGGTGCAGTACCTCTTACTAGAGAGACATTAGAGGGACAAAGTATCTGGGAGTCTCTTCCCAGTAATTAGGGCGGCGGCATCCCTCTTCGTGCATAGGGATGGAGCAGTACAGCCTGTTAAGGAATCAAGGGGCACAGTAGCAACACCTAGCAAACCAACTTCGGAAGCAGAATGGATTGATGAGTAGTCAAGAGGTCTCTGCTATCTGCTCCATCCCATACTTCCCGGCTCTGGAAAACTGCCGGATAAAAGGCTTCAATACCGACCACATCCTCTCAATCGAATTCAACTCTGGTGCATACACAGGCAGGTCTATGATCCGCGCACCTGTTCCTTGAATCAAACCCTCCACTTCCGAACTCTAATCACCACCTTCCGCGCATCCAGTTCCGGACATGAGTCACTTTGCAAAAACTCCAGAAAATTGCTCTTCCGCATTCCACCCTTGATAACACAACAGCCTACTGCCTCTCTCCAGGAAATAGCTTCAATAATCTTATGTTTTTTCCCTTTGCATCTCTGACGGTAACTGTAAGCTCTTTGACTGCGTAAACTCCGAGATACCCCTCCGTTCCATTGCCTCTCACACCCTTGTCTGGTCTAGAATAGCTATATCTTCCACTGGTATATTCTTGACTTCTTAGCTATAGGCTAATTGTTGCCTTTGCACCTCCTCTTCTCTGATTTTTACACTGCGGTAATTCTTTTTTAGCGTCATTCCTCGCTTTTTTAAAAAGTTGTCTATCGTAACAGCACTCACATCAGTATCCAGTTGCTCTCGTAGCAGTTCCTGATACTACCACGGATAATAGTTCAGGCGCCTTTCAATGACCGTCATAACTTCTTGCCGGTGTTGTTCCAGAATACCTACTCGCTTTGTGCCGACTTTCTTGGGGGATAAATCCTGAGTTTGTTGATACTGATGCACCCAGTGGTGCAGTGTTCTTTGGGTTACCATGAACTGTTCCGCTACCTGGCGAGTGGAGGTCTTGCCTGCCTGATAAGCTGCCACAACTCTTTGGGATAAATCTAACAAATAGGTTGGTATATATCTCTCTTTTCTCTTGGATACTTGTATCCTAATTCATAGGCTGTAATCGGTGAAGTGCCAAAAATGATTCTGATTCTTGTTTCAGCATCGTTGCTGAGCAACCGCTAGGGTGTAGAGACGCGGATCTTCGACAAGAGGATCCCTAGGAAAAAACGAGAAAGAAGGAGAGAAAATCATGTCTGCCAGCACCCTTGTCCGTTGCGCCTGTGAACACTGCAACTGCAGCTTCGAGAGCAGCCAAGGCTATCGCTACGAAGGTCAACTCTACTGCAGCGAAGCCTGTGCCACCCACAATCACGAGCACCCCTCCGCCTGCTGTGTGGCTTCCCACTGCTGCCAGTAGGGTTCAAGGTAGCCCATCATCCCCAGCCCTTTCCTCTGGGATCCATTTCCCCCCTGGGCCGTTTTTGATAGGCTCCTAGGAACCTTTATCCCTGTCGAGCTTGCATGGAATACCGCTGGGAGCTGCTGCCCACTCCCCCCCAGTTCAATCCGCAACTGAGCCGGGAATATGGCAAGTATGCGGCCAAGGTGATGGCTCTGCGGGGTCTGCACACCTGGGAGCAGGCGCAGGCCTTCGTGGATCCCGAACACTATTCCCCCACACCACCAGCATCCCTGCCGGATCTGGAGCGGGCGGTGGCGCGGCTGCTGCAGGCACGGGAAAGGGAAGAGACCCTGTGCATTTGGGGGGACTTTGACTGCGATGGTGTCACCAGTACCAGTCTCCTGCTCTCGGCGTTACAACCCTTGGGCTTCCGAGTCCAGTTCTCCATACCGCTGCGCAGCACCGAGGGGCACGGGCTCAATCCTCAACGGCTACAGCAGGTGCTGGCCCAGGGCTGCCAAGTGATCCTGACGGTGGATTGCGGGGTGGGCAATGCTGCCGAAATTGCCATGGCCCAAGCCCAGGGGGTGGACGTGATCGTGACGGATCACCACATGCTGCCGGATCCCTTGCCCGCTGCCTATGCGGTGGTCAACCCCTTGCGATTGCCGGCTGAACATCCGCTGCGCTTCCTGCCGGGGGTGGGAGTGGCCTACAAGTTGGCGGAGGCGCTCTACCAAGCCCTAGGGATCCCTGGTGTCGAGCAGCACCTGGATCTGGTGGCGGTGGGAATTGTGGCCGATGTGGCGGTGTTGCAGCGGGAGTGCCGCTACTTGGTACAGCGGGGCCTGCCGGTGCTGGCCAGTACGCAGCGCCCGGGGTTGCGAGCTCTGCTGGCCCAGGTTAGCAACGGCCAGCTCCAGAGGTCGCCGACAGCCCAGGATATTGCTTTTCGCATCGCCCCCAAGTTGAACGTCATTGGCCGCTTGGAAGACGCCAGCTTAGCAGTGGAGCTGCTGACCACCTCCGATCCAGAGCGGGCCCAGGCGCTGGTGCAACGGTTTGTTGCCCTTGACGAAGAGCGCCGGCAGCTCACCCAGCAAGTGATCCAAGAGGCCAGCCAACAGGTAGAGAGCTTGGATCTGACCCGGGAAGGAGCCATTGTTCTGGCGGAAGCCGGCTGGAACCCAGGGGTTCTAGGGATCGCGGCGGCGCGCTTGGTGGAGCAGTACCGCTGCCCGACGGTGTTGATTGCCAAAGACGAAGCCACAGGGCTGGGCCATGGGTCGGGTCGTTCCTTGCCAGGGGTGAACCTGGTGGAGGCCATCGAGGCCGTGCGCCCCCTCTTGCGGCGGGGAGGCGGACACCCCATGGCCGCCGGGATCCAAGTGGATCTGGCTTGCCTGGCCGCTGTGCAACTGGCGTTGCAGCGGGAGCTGGCCGCGCGGGTTAGCCCGGATCAGCAGGCTCGCGCCTTGGCGGTGGAGATTATCCTCGACTGGGAGCTACTGGTCTCTCAGGATCGGGATGGGGTGGCAGAGCTGGATGAGGTGTATCGGCAATTGCAGCTTCTGCAGCCCTTTGGGCACGGCAATCCCAACCCCGTCGTTGCCTTGATGAACTTCCGTCCCAATAGCTCCAACCTGGGAGTCTCCCGCAATGGCCGCCACCTCAAGTTTGAACTCCAAGGCTCGCCGGGATCCCGTACTCTGTGGTTTTGGCAGGCCGGAGAAGAGCTGGAGCGTTGGCAAAAATGCCAAGCTTTGGACATCGCCCTCCAGTTGGAAGCGGATGACTGGGGCAAACAGCCTTGGCAGGGCAAAGTGCTGGCGGTGCGCCCTGCGGGAGAGTGGCAGGCACCCACCATTTCCGCCCCTCGCCTACAGATCCAAGATTTTCGGCAGAAACCCCTGCCGGATTCGCTGAAAGGGGCCATCTGTTACGACGGGCAGGAGGCCGAGAACTTTGTTCCACCACCCAAAGGGAAAGAGCTGGTACTGGCCCGCTGGCCCTGGCTACCGGCGGACTTGGCCCAACTGCTGCAACAGGTACAGCCCCGAACCCTGATCCTGGCCGCTTCTGCCTCCCCCTGGGAGCAGATCCCCGCCCGAGTCAACTGGCTGATGCAACAGTGGCAGGCAGGCCAACGGGATCCCGACGAGCTGGCTGCGGCAACCGGCTTTCCCCGGCAGTGGCTGGCGGAACTGGACAGTCCGGAGCAGATCCCCACGCTGCTGATGGGCCGCCTTCAGGAATCCCAAGCCTTTCACCGCTGGCTGGATGAGGCTAGCCCCACCCAGATTGCCCAACTGTGTCAGCGGCTAATGCAATCGGATCCCCTCTCAAGAGAGACAAGAGAGAAAAGAGAAAAGAACGGAGAGTAGTGAGAAGGGAGTATCCTCACTCCTCTCTCCTCACTTCTCACTCCTCATTGTTGCTCCCCACCGCTGACGCGATACTCTGGATTAAATAATTCAACCCCATTTTTTCTGGCAACCAGAGCCCCTCAGAGTTTTCCGTGATCCCGGTTCGCCTAACCTTGCACAATTTTCTCTGTTACGCTCACGCCGTTTTGGATCTGCGTGGGATCCATACTGCCTGCATTTGTGGCCCCAATGGGGCAGGCAAGTCTGCCCTGCTCGATGCCCTCACCTGGGGCCTTTGGGGGCAAAGCCGGGCTAGCAATGACAGCGATCTCATCCGCAAGGGGGCCAGCGAAGCCTGGGTAGAGGTGATCTACCGCTCCCGAGGACAAACCTACCGTGTCCTGCGCAGCCGTCATCTATCGGGCGAGGGATCCCTGGAGTGGCAAATTCAAACCGGAGAAACCGACGGCCAACCTCGCTGGCGCAGCCTAACCCGCCGCGGCATGCGCGCCACCCAACAGGCCATTCAAAGTCAGCTCAGCCTCGACTACGAGACCTTTATTCACTCTGCCTATCTGCGACAAGGACAAGCGGATGCCTTCACCCTGAAGCGTCCCAGCGAGCGCAAGCAAATTTTGGCCGACATGCTCAAGTTGGGGCAGTACGATTTGCTGGCCGACCGCTGCCGGGAACAGGCGCGCAGTGCCAAAC
Source organism: Synechococcus sp. R60.1 (assembly GCF_047461835.1). NCBI lineage: Bacteria > Bacillati > Cyanobacteriota > Cyanophyceae > Synechococcales > Synechococcaceae > Synechococcus > Synechococcus sp. R60.1. The sequence continues at coordinate 15,092 of NZ_JANSIA010000044.1, forward strand.
TCAAAGCCGATCTGCTCCAAGAGCGCCTGCAGCAGCTCAACCAACAACAGGCCCACGTTGGCCAAATCCAAGCCGAGCTGGAGCGACTCCAACAACGGCAAACTCATCTGCAGCAGCTCCTAGCCCAGCAACAGCAGGAATTGCAAGCCCTAGAGCGCCTCTACGAACATCGCTGCATCCTGCAGGAGCGCCACCAACACCTTACCCAACACTTGCAAAAGCTCGGCACCAACCTACAGCACACCGAGCAACAGTGGCGTGCCCAGCGACAGCACCTGCTCCAGTTGGAAGAGCTGATCGCCCAGAGTGAAGACATACTGGCGGGTTACGAACGCTACCAAGCCCTGATGGCCCAAGATCGCCATCTCCACCACCTCTTCGAGCAACAGCAGCATCTGCTCCAAGAACGCCAAAAGCTGCAAGCCCAGCAAGCAGAGCAGCAACAGCAGCAACTGCGCAAGATGCAACGGCTGCAACAGGAGTTAGCCACCTGCCAAGCCCAGGCCCAAGCCGATGCCCAATTGCTGGCAGAACAGGAACGCATCGAAACCGGCCTGCGCCACTACCAGCAAGCTCAAGAGCGTCTCCAGGCCTTGAACCAAGCCCAAGCGCAAGCCGCCATCCTTCTCCAGCAGCAACAGCATTGGCAAGAGCAAATCCGCCGCGAGCGGGAACGTCTGCAAGCCCGCCTCCAGCTTCTCAGCCAGCAACTGCAAAGCCAGGAAACTCTAGCCCAGCAGCAGCAGCACCTGGAGCAGAGAATTGCCGAAGGAGAGGCCGCCTTGGCAGAGCTGGAGCGACGGCGTCTCTACCAGCAGCGGGTGTTGGAAAAAGTCCAAGAACGACGGCTGTTCGTGCAAAAGCTCCAGGAACGCCAGCGGGTTCTCCAGCAACAGTGGCAACAGGAGGAAGAACGCTGCCGCCTGTTGGTGACCACCTGGGATGAAGGTCAAGAGGCGTTTTCCGCTCAAAGCGCTCCGCGAGGCGAACAAGATCAGGGAGAGCGCCGCCCCATCCCCACTTTGGCGAGAGTGACGGCCCTTGTCGAGGAGGCAGCCGAACAAGAGAAGGGATCCCTGGCCCTATCTTCCGCCGGTCAACCTGCCGAGTCATCCCCCGCAACGCCAACACCAGAGCCGCAGGGATCCAGCCTTATGGCTCCGCAGCGCCGTCGCCACTGGACTTGCCCCCTCTGCGCCCGTCCCCTCAGCCCGCGCCTGCGGGATGTGGTGCTGAAAAAACACCGCGAGCGTCAAGAGGAAATTGCCGGCGAACTGTTTGTTATCCGCGAACAACTGGCGGTGGCCGACCGGGAGATTGAACTCTTGCAAGCAGAATACCGCCGTCTCAGCCAAGAACTGGCCACCTGGGATGAGCGCCTGCATCTGCAAGGGCGATTGCAACAGCAGTGGGAAGCCGAGCAGGAACGCCGCCGGCAAATCCAGCTCTGGCAAGCAGAAGCGGCAGAGTTGAGGGAAATCCTCGACCGGGAAGCTTACGCTCAAGAAGCTCGGCAACAGCTCCAGCAGATCCAGCAGGCCCTGCAACAACTGGGCTATGACGAGCGCGAGCACGCCTTACAACGAGGAGAACTGGAGCGCTGGCGCTGGGCACTGGGCCGCTCTCAGGAACTCCGCAAGGCCCAGGAGCGCCGCTCTCACCTATGGGAGCAAATCGCCTCCCTACAGGCACAACTGGAAACCCTGCAACAGGTGGGATCCAAGGACTCCGTCCCGCCAGTGGGATCGGATTCTCCCCTGGCGGAGCGGTTGGCTCAGGTGGAACAGGCGTTAAACCACCTGGGCTACGATGGATCCCTGCACCAGCAGGTGAAAGCCGAACTGGCCCAAGCGCAACTCTGGCCGGTGCGCCTGCAAGCCCTACAGGTGGCCCGCCAGGAACTGCCGGAGGTGGCAGCCCGCACCCAAGCCCTATCCCAACGCCTGCAGGAAAGCCGCCAGCACTTTGCCCAGGCCACCCAAGAGTTGGAACGGCTTCAGCAACAACTGGCGGAGCATCCCGAGGTTTTGCCTGCTCAGCTGGAAGGGATCCGCCAAACCCTGCGGGAGCACCGCCGGCAACTGGATGAGGTGCTGTCTCAGATAGGGGCCGCCCAACAACGGCTACAACAGGCGGTTCAACAGCAGGCGGAACAGGCCGAGCTGGAACAACAACTGCAGCAGGCCCGCCGCCAGCAGCAGGTGTACCAAGAGCTGGCCAATGCCTATGGTCGCAACGGCATCCCCGCCCTGATCGTCGAAAATGTCCTGCCGGAGCTGGAAGCCCAGGCCAACCAGATCCTGGCCCGCCTTACCCAACACCGCCTGCACCTGCAATTGGTTACCCAGCGCTCCGGGCGACGCTATTGCTCACCGGCCAAGCTGTCCTCCGTAGCGGGACGGAGTCCCTATGACACCCTCGACATTCTCATTGCCGATCCCCACGGCACCCGCCCCTACGAGACTTACTCCGGTGGAGAAGCCTTCCGCATCAACTTCGCCATTCGCCTGGCCTTGTCCCGCCTGCTCACCCAGCGCTCGGGATCCGACCTGCAAACCTTAATCATCGACGAGGGGTTTGGATCCCAGGATGCCACCGGGCGCGCCCAACTGCTGGCTGCCATCAACGCCATCGCCCCGGACTTTGCCTGCATCTTGGTGATTACCCACATCCCCAGCCTGCAGGATGCTTTCCCCCGCCGCATTGAGGTACAACCCTCTCCCCAGGGATCCCGCCTCTCCATTCGCGGCTAGTCCCTTCAGGAGTTGCCGGCACGATTTTGCAGCCACTGCTGCAACAGGGGCACCAGAGTCTCGCTGAGTTGGTTCCACTGGTCGGGCTTCTGGACGGTGGTCAGCAGCTCCACTCGCTCGCCTCGGATCACCAGAAAGCCAACTGGCTCGATGCGCACCCCGCCCCCTGCTCCCCCGAACAGACTGGCCGGATCCCCGCCGTTGCCGCGACAGCCAGGAGCAGTCTTTCCAAAGTTACCCCCTCCCCCACCCAAGCCAAAATGCAAGGACATGTAAGGGACAATAGTCGTCTCACCAATGGTGATCGGCTGACCAAAGGTTTGTCCCGTTTCCGCCAAAACCTTCAGCTTGCCGAGCACCGCCTCCAGCACCGATTCCACGTTGAAGTCGGATCCCATCTCCGTTGACTCGCCCACCAGACGCTCGGGCAAATCGCGCGCAGTACCTTCCCAGGCTAGTGCAGCCACGCCCAAGAGAGAAAGCCCAAGAAACTCCCCTAATCTTCGTCCGGCGAGCCGGAATAGAGATCTTCCAAACGGCTGCGAGCTTCTTCCAAGCTGGCCGAGCGAATCACCAGTAGAGGCTCCTCGGTGAGGTTGCCATCTTCATCCAGCAGCTCTGGGTGAGGGATCCGCTTGCGGGCACGACGAGGAGAGGCCTTGCGCTCTTCCACGCCCAGTGTGATGACATTGGTAACCAAGTTGCGCAGGGCCAAAAAGGCAATGGCCACAAAAGCGATGAGGTAGAGAATCTGCAGCATTACAGGTCGGGGGAGGGGTGAATCTGGCGAAATTGACGGCCCAATTCGGCACATTTCATCAGCAGGCGATGCCATTTTGCCATCAGCCCAGGGTCGATGCCAACCTCTTGATCAGAGGCCTGATAAAGCGCTTTGGCTACCTGTAGCTCCGCCTGGGCAGCCAAAACCTCTTCCAGCAAGGACTGCTGCTCTTCTGGGCTGATCAATTCCAGGGTCTCTTCCTGCAAAAAGCGGCGAGAACGCTCAAACCAGTAGCGGTAGTCCTCCAACAGTGGCCCCAGAATCTCTCGCAACAGCTCAGATTTGCTCATGGCCTGGGATCCCTCCACAACTGGTTTGGATGAAAAAATCTTAGCAGAACTTAACCTTCTCTCGCCACGGGAGAGCGGGATTCCAGGTAGGCTTCCATCTCCAGCATCAGGGCTTCGATCTGAGGCAGCAATTCCAGGGCCTGCTCTTGCCAGTAGCCCCGCTGGTGGGCTTCCAGCAGCCGCTCGCTCATGTCCCGCAGCGCCCAGGGGTTGCGGGATCGCAGGAACTGCTGGACTTGGGGATCCAATAGGTAGGCGCGGGCCAGGCCGGCGTACATGAAATCCGGCACAGCATGGGTGGTGACGTCGTAGGCAAAGAGGTAGTCCAGGGTGGCAGCCATCTCGAAGGCGCCCTTGTAGCCGTGGCGCATCACGCCGGCAATCCACTTGGGGTTGATCACGCGGGCGCGATAGACGCGGTCAATTTCTTCGGCCAGGGTGCGGATCTTAGGGTTGTGGGGACGGGCGTGATCCCCGAAGTAAATCCGCGGGTTGCGGCCCTGGAGCGTTCGCACTGCCGCCACCATCCCCCCTTGAAACTGGTAGTAGTCATCGGAGTCCAGCAGGTCGTGCTCGCGGTTGTCTTGGTTGTGGAGCACAATTTGCAGGTGGGCCAATTGCCGCCGCAGGGCTTCGGGGGCCGGCTCTCCCTCGCCATCGGCCCGGTAGGCGTAGCTGCTCCAGTTGAGGTAGGCGCGGGCCAGATCCGCTTCTGTTTCCCAGTTTTGCGCCTCGATCAGCCCCTGTAGGCCGGCCCCGTAGGCCCCTGGCTTGGAACCGAAGATGCGCAGCCGCGCCCGCTCCGCCGCTGCTTGCGTTGGGATCCCTTGCTCCTGCCAGTACTGGGTATCGGCCAGCACGTGGGCCCGCAGGGGATTGTCGGCTTCTGGCTCCTCCAGGTCAGCCACGGCCTGCACGGCCCGGTCAAACAGGGCAATCAGATTGGGAAAGGCATCGCGAAAGAAGCCAGAAATGCGCAAGGTTACATCCACACGGGGGCGGCCCAAAACCGCTACAGGCAGGATCTCGATGTCCACCACCCGTCCTCCATCCCAGCGGGGTTTGACCCCCAAGAGCGCCAGGGCCTCGGCCCAATCGTCGCCGCCAGTTCTTAGAGTTGAAGTGCCCCAAACGGATAGGCCCAGGCGACGGGGATATTCCCCCTGCTCTTGCACGTAGCGCTCCACCAGCCGCTCGGCGGCCAGTGAGCCGACCTGCCAGGCGGTGGGGGTGGGGATGGCGCGAATGTCCACCGAGTAAAAGTTGCGCCCCGTGGGCAACACGTCCACTCGGCCTCGGGTGGGGGCGCCGGAAGGGCCGCTGGGCACATAGCCGCCCCCTAGCCCATGCAGCAGGTTCTCCAGCTCCTGGGGGGTTTGCTGCAGGCGCGGCAGCAGATCCGTCTCGATCCAATGCAGCACCTGCCTGGCTGCTGGCCCCGGCGGCGGATCGTAAGGGATCCCTTGCAGCCGCTGGGCAATCCACAGGCGGGCTTGCGCTTCCAGGGCGGCCACCCCGTCTCCGATGTGGCGAAAGTTCTCGCCCATAGACCTTGAGGTTTTCCCAGGCCGGCTGCCAGCGGCTAATTCTTCAGATAGACCGCCGCCCCTAGGCCGACCAACATTTCCTCAGGGGTAATTTTGCCATCTTGGTTGGTATCCAGGGCATCGAAAACGCGATCTGCCCCCATCCACTCCTCGCGGGTGATGAAGCCATCCCCATCCAGGTCGTAGAGGCGGAAGACATCCTGGGCGGCGTGGGTAATGGTTTCCTTGGCACCCTCCAGCTTCTGCAGCCGCTCGGTGAGCAGTTTTTCCAGCACCTCCAGCGCTTTGGAGAAGCCCTGGATCCCTTCTTCCAGCTTTTCTGAGGCCATGCGGTTTTCCCGGTGCATCTGGTCGAAGGTAGCTCGATCCATCACCAGGCGCGGGATGTCCATTTTCTTGGCTTTTTCCGGATCCAGTTTGCGCTCCAGGTAACCCTCGGTGTTCTGCAGCTCCGCCAGCAGCGCCGGTGAGATGGTGAGAAGATCGCAGCCGGCCAACTCGATGATCTCCCCGATGTTGCGGAAGCTGGCCCCCATCACTTCCGTCGGAAAATCGTATTTGCGGAAGTAGTTGTAAATCTGGGTTACCGATTGCACCCCCGGATCTTCGGCAGGAGGGTAGCTCTCCCGGCCCGTGTGTTTCTTGTACCAATCCAAGATGCGGCCCACAAAGGGCGAGATCAGCTTCACCCCCGCTTCGGCGCAGGCGATGGCCTGGTGTAGGCCAAACAACAGGGTGAGGTTGCAATGGATCCCTTCTTTTTCCAGGATCTCGGCAGCTCGGATCCCTTCCCAAGTCGAGGCAATTTTAATCAGCACCCGGCTGGGATCCGCTCCTGCCGCCTTGTAGAGCTCGATCAAATGGCGGGCTTTGGCAACTGTGGCTTCTGTGTCGTAAGAGAGGCGGGCATCCACCTCCGTCGAGACCCGGCCAGGAATGATGGACAAAATGCGCACGCCAAAGGCCACGGCCAGTTGATCGATGGCATGGGCCACCACGGCTTTCGGCTCAGCTTTGGATCCCACCTCTTGGCGAGCTTTGAGCAAGGTCTCATCGACAATGCCCTGATACTGAGGCATTTGGGCTGCAGCCGTGATCAATGAGGGGTTGGTGGTGGCATCCTGCGGCTTAAAGCTCTCGATGGCGTTGATATCCCCCGTATCAGCCACCACGACGGTCATCTCTCGCAACTGCTCCAGCAAGCTCTTGCTCATGTTCGGCTCCTTGAGATTGCGCTACGCGCCGCTTCTGCGACCTAGTCCCAGTGTTACCCATCCACGCAAGGGATCCCGGTAGACATGAGATTGTCTTAATTCTGATACATTCACGCTGAACTCTCCTGAACATGGTTCAGGAAAGAAGCGATCGCATCCTGCCTATCTCTGAGCAGGA